>NZ_JBHVVI010000118.1:0-26558 GCF_042883685.1 Kitasatospora sp. NPDC058190 | reverse complement strand
CCCCGCACCACCTGAGGGCGGTGCGGGGCGGCGGCCGGACGTTCTCGGGCGGATCAGCCGTTGAGCCAGGCGCCGGTCGGGGGGACCGACGGCGGCGAGCTCGGGCCCGCCACGATCTTGACGATGTCGGCCTCCGGCAGCACCTGGTCCCAGGTCTGGATGTCGGCCACCGCGCCGTGCCAGGGGTCCGCCCACTGCCCGTTCGAGCTCAGCCGCCCGACCTGCAGGGTGTTGTTGCCGGACGGCTGCACCCCGGCCGACTTGGCCGAGGACTGCGGGGCGCCGTTGACGTACAGGGTGAGCGTCTGCGTCGGGTCGTCGTACACCCCGGTCAGCAGCACCCACTGGTTGACCGTCGCGTCGGTCTTGGACCAGGCGATCGCCGAACCGCCGCCCGGGACCTGGACCTTGAAGTACCACTGGTCGTGCCCGTTGTTGTTCGCCCGGCCCAGCGAGTAGGCGTAGTACTGGCCGTCGCCCTGGCTGACCGCGCTGCGGTTGCCGTCGGGCTTGTCGACCAGCACCCGCGCGGAGACGGTGAAGCTCTTGCTCACGTCGACGGCCTGGCCGGAGGTCGAGGCGAAGGAGTCCGGGCCGCTGGGCAGCTTGAGGACCTGTCCGGAGAAGCCGCTCATCGTCCCCGGCTTGGCGTCGGCGCCCAGGTTCAGCTCCGGGCCCTTCTTGGCCGGCAGGGTGCCGACGGTCGGCGGGCTGGTGATGCCCTTGACCGGCGGGGCGCTGCTCGCGGAGGAGGACGGGCCGTTCGAAGCGGAGCTGCTCGCCGAGACGACGGGGCCCGGCTTCTTGTCACTGTCCTTCTTGTACAGCCAGAAACCCGCGCCGGCGCCGGCCAGGACCACCACGGCGGTCGCCGCGCCGATCAGCTTGAGCCGGCGGCCGCGCTTGGCGGCCTTCTCGTTGCGCTCGGCCAGCGCCTCCCAGTCCGGCGTGCCGGACGAGGACGCCGGCGGCGGGAAGCCGGGCTGCTGCTGCCACTGCGGCGCGGGCTGCGGCGGCTGGGCGGCGGCGGGCTGCGCCTGCTGCGGGAAGGGCTGCGGCGCCTGCGGCTGGACGGGCTGCGGCGCCACCGGGCCCGGCTGCACCGGCTGCGGCGCCACCGGCCCGGGCTGCGGCGGCGCGGCTCCGCCCGGCTGCGGCACCGGGGGCACCGGCTGCGACGACGAACGGGACGTCATCTGCCGGGGCGGCTCGGAAGGTTCACCGGGCGGCGGCCCGAAGCCGGTCGCGGGGCCGAACGCACCGCTCGGAGACTGCGGTGGCACACCGGTGGCCGGAGCGGGCCCCCCGGCCGGTGCCTGCTGCGGTGGCGGGTAGGGCTGGCCCGGCTCGCCACTCGGTACCGGTCGATCGCTCATGGCCGGAATGCTAGGGCATCAGCCCGGCCACGCCCATGGCGGGTGCACGGACGAAACGTCAATGCTGTCAAGGGGGCGGCGGACAGCCCGCCTCACGAGACCCCGTTGTACGGAATCCTCCAGCGCTGGGAGACCACGTCCGCGCACGGGCGCAGCTGCGCCGCCGTCCCGTCCGCGAGCGCGCCGCCCGCGGTGCCCAGGCACAACCCCGAGTCCTGGTGCGTCAACTGCCCCCCGGCGGTGGGCACCCAGCGCTGCCCGGATCCGCCCGTGCACCCGGCCAGCGTGACCGAGGTCCGGTCGGCGCCGGGCGCCAGGCAGGCCGCTCCCCCGCGCAGCGATCCGTCGTTGCCCACCGTCCAACTGGTCGACGAGCCCTGGTCGCCACAGGCCCCGACGGTCACCGGGGCGCCGACCGGTCCACCGCCGCCGTGCCGCAGGCAGATCCCGGGCGCCCCGGCCGGGATCTCGCCGACCGGCAGCCCGACCCGGTTGTGGAAGGCGAACGACTCGCTGCGCAGGCCGGTGCCGCCGCTCCACACCTCGAAGCCGGCCTGCACCCGGCACAGGTAGGAGCTCTTGGGGACGTACCCGCGGGCCATCGCGTCGGCGGTGAACAGCCGCAGGTCCAGGCCCCGGGTGGTGTGGGTCGGCGTGGTGCGCACATAGCTGATCACACTGTGCGGGCCGGTGATCGGCGCCTGGAACACGTTGTACGCGGCGTCCCCGAACGGCTGGCCGTCGGCGACCTTGTCCCCGGCCGGGCGCACGTTGTCGGTGGCGTCCAGCCACACCATCAGCTCGGCGCTCTCCCCCGGCAGGCAGTTGTCCGGGCTGGAGCCGTACCAGAGGTCGAAGGACAGGTTGAAGGAGCCGCTCACCCGGCCGTTGGCGTCCCAGTCGGCCGTCGCGTCGCCGAGCGCGCTGACCGGCACCGGCAGCCCGCTCGCGCCGGGGGCGGTGGAGACATTGGGGTAGGCGCCCGGGGCCAGCGGGTTCTTGGGGACGAAGTCGCGGATCTGGGACACCGTGAAGCCGGTCTCGCCCACCGGGTCCACGCAGACCGTGCCCGCCGTGTTCCACGGGTTCGGTTCGAGGATCTTCGACCCGCCGTCCAACGCCAGCTTGGGGAAGGGGTTCTGCGGGGTCGAGCACTGACTCGCCGTCGCCGACGCGGTGGCGGCCGGCGGCTGCTCCACCGCCCCGACCTCGCCGCTGCACCCGGCCAGCAGCGCGGTGACCGCGCCGAACGCGGCGACCGCCCGCAGCCCGCGCGCCGCACGCCCGGCCCCACCGACCTCGATGTTCATCACGCTTCCCCGAACCGTCCTCGCCCCCTGGGCGGACAACCGTACACAAGTGCTCCGCCGGCACTCCGGTTCACATCACGATCGGAACTCGATATCGGTTCCGGATGGCTGACAGAAGAGGGGGGAGCGAATTCGCAGCGATGGGTCCCGTACGATCCTGGCGTCCCCCCGCAGCCCGACCGGGCAACGGCCGGCCCGCGGGGAGGGTTCAGATCAGTACGGCTTCGGGGGAGTAGAGCACGTGACTGTCACCGAGCCCGCGCGACTCGCGGGCAGCGGTCAACCACCCGTCTCACGACGCCGGAACCGGCGCGACCCGGCCGCCCGCAACCAGTGGGGTCTGCTCCCCCAACCGCCGGACAACACCGAGAAGTACCTGTACGCGCGGACCAACCTGTGGGTGCTGACCTGCTTCTCGCTGATCAGCTTCGGCTGCATGGTGGCCAGCGAGATCGGCCTGCTCAAAGCGACGCCGTGGTTCTTCGTCTTCGTCCCGCCGCTCGCCTTCACCGTCGTGTACTACCTGATCTCCCGGTGGGTGCACGGCTTCAACGAGACCTTCGACATCGCCGCGCACCGCGCGCTGGTCAAGTCCTGGCAGCCCGAGTGCTATCCGACCGTCGACATCTTCCTGCCCGTCGCCGGCGAGCCGATCGAGGTCCTGCACAACACCTGGACCCACGTCGCCCGGCTGCGCGACCAGTACCCGGGCGAGGTCACCCCGTACGTCCTCGACGACAGCAACAGCCCCCAACTCGCGCAGATGGCCGTCGACTTCGAATTCGTCTACGGCACCCGCAACAAGCTCGGCTGGTTCAAGAAGGCCGGGAACCTGCAGTTCGGCTTCCGCAATTCCGACAGCGACTACATCCTCATCCTGGACGCCGACTTCGCGCCCCGGCCGGACCTGCTGAACGAGATGCTCCCCTACATGGAGGCCAACCCCCGCCTCGGCATCGTCCAGTCCCCGCAGTTCTTCCGCATCCTCGACTCGCAGAACTGGATCGAGCGCGGCGCGGGCGCCGTCCAGGAGCTGTTCTACCGGACCGTCCAGGTCTCCCGGCAGCGTAACGACGGTGCCATCTGCGTGGGCAGCTGCGCGATATACCGGCGGGCCGCCCTGGAGGAGAACGGCGGCACCACACTGATCGGCCACTCCGAGGACGTGCACACCGGATTCGACCTGCGCCGCCTCGGCTGGGACCTGCAGTACGTACCCGTCGCCCTGGCCACCGGCGTCTGCCCGGACAACGTCGGCGGCTTCTTCAACCAGCAGTACCGCTGGTGCACCGGCTCCATGAGCCTGCTCGGCAGCCGGAAGTTCTGGCAGACCAAGCTGCGGCCGGTCACCCGTGCCTGCTACCTGTCCGGGTTCTTCTACTACATCCACACGGCGCTGTTCACCATCGTCTCGCCGCTCGTCCCGATCATCCTGCTGCTCGCCCGGCCCGACCTGGTCCGCTGGCAGAACACCGCGCTGGTGCTGCCCGGCCTGATCTACGCGACGGTCATCTTCCCGCTCTGGCACCGCAACCCCTACCGGCTGGAGGCCTGGGCGGCCCGCATGATGTACGGCTGGGCGCACGTCTTCGCCATCTGGGACATCGTGCGCCGCAACCGGATGGCCTGGCAGCCGACCGGCTCCAGCGGCGCCAAGAAGAACAAGACCCGCCGGTTCTGGATCGGTGTGATCGTCTGGGGCGGTGGGACCGCCCTGCTCTGGGTGGGGGTGAGCATCTGGCGG
Source organism: Kitasatospora sp. NPDC058190 (assembly GCF_042883685.1). NCBI lineage: Bacteria > Bacillati > Actinomycetota > Actinomycetes > Kitasatosporales > Streptomycetaceae > Kitasatospora > Kitasatospora sp. NPDC058190. The sequence continues at coordinate 22,128 of NZ_JBHVVI010000118.1, read as the reverse complement.
ATGCTCACCATGGGCCCGCTGAACTTCGCCCTCGTCCTGGCCTCCGGCCTCTTCTACGCCACCATCGTCGGTCGGGTCCTCGTCCAGCCGCGCCCCACGGAAGCAGTGTGATCACCATGTCCGCCCACCCCCGACGGGCCGGCCTGCCCCGTCGTCGGCTGGCGCTCCCGCTGCTGACCGCCGCCCTGCTGCTCGCCACCGGCTGCGGCCCCGCGGACCCGGGCTTCGCGCTGCAGGAGAACCTCGCCCAGCCCGCGCCGACCGCCACCGCCGGCGGTCCCGGCGCGCCCGCCCGGAGCGCCCCCGCCAAGCCCAAGGCCCTGCCCACCGGCGTCCCGTACGACATCACCCCGCTGCTCAGGCCGGGCCACAAGTACCTCGGCGCCGCCCTGACCGGCGTGCCCGCCTCGATGGACGCGCTGCCCGACTACACCTCCGCGGTCGGCAAGCAGCCCAACGTCCTGGAGTACTACGCCCACTGGAAGGGCGGCTTCGACACCGCCGGCGTGCGCCGGATCAACGAGGCCGGGGCACTGCCCTTCATGGCCTGGGAGCCGTACGACCACTCGCTCGCCTCGATCGCGGCCGGCGACACCGACGACTACGTGCGCGGCGTGGCCAAGGCGGTCGCCAAGCTCAACCTGCCCATCGCCATCAGCATCGCGCACGAGATGAACGGCGACTGGTACCCGTGGGGCCGCAAGACCGCCAGCGCCCAGGACTTCGTCGCGGCCTGGCGCCACGTCCACGACATCTTCGACCAGGCCGGCGCGACCAACGTGATCTGGGTCTGGAGCCCCAACATCACCGTCCCCGCGCCCGACACCCGCCTCGCGCCGTACTACCCCGGCGACGACTACGTCGACTGGGCCGGCATGACCGGCTACTTCACCAACGACGGCCCCAAGACCTTCGAGAGCCTGTACGGCTCGACCATGGCCGAGATCCGCACCTTCTGCAAGAAGCCCTTCTTCATCAGCGAGACCGCCGCCGAGCAGGGCAGGAACCAGCACGCGTTCGTCGACCAGCTGTTCTCCGGGATGGAGGCGCACGACGACATCGTCGGCTTCATCTGGTTCAACATGATCAAGCGGGCGGACTGGCGGGTCGAGACCGTTCCGGACACCCTCTCCGCCTTCAAGCGGCACGTGTCCGCCCCCCGCTACGGCTTCGACATCCGGAACCCATGATGAGTACAGAGCCCGAGTTCTCCCCCGCCCCGAAGACCCCTGCCGCGAAGACCCCCGCCGCGAGGATCCCCGCCACCGAGGCGCCGGAGGCGGACGTGCCCGCGCCCCGCCGGGCCCCGGCGGCCACCACCACCGCCGCCACCGCCACCGCCACCGCCGCGCCCGTGGCCGTGGCCGTGACCGTGGACAACCCCGATGCCGTCGAGCTGGCTCCGTACACCATCCCGCAGGTCCCCGCGATCGGCTGGGACCCGGCCTCCAGCCCCCGGCGCCGCTGGATCGCCCGCGGCCTGCTCGGCGCCGTCCTGGGCGTCCAGGCCGCGCTCTCCCTGCGCCTGCTCGCCGCCGCGCACCCCGACGAGGCCACCACCATGGTCGCCGGCCGCCAGCAGCTCGCCCACCTCCTGCACGGCACCCCGGTCACCACCGACCTGCTCGACCGCGTCCCCGGCTCGCCCTGGCTGTACCCGCCGCTGGCCGGCGCCGCCGCGAACGCCGGCGGCATCTGGGGCACCCGGCTGCTCAGCCTCGGCTTCGCGCTGCTCACCACGGTGCTGCTGTACTCGCTGACCCGACGGCTCTTCAACGAGCGGGTCGCCATCTGCGGCATAGCCGCCTACGCCGTCCTGCAGTCCACCGTCGTGGTCGGCTTCTACGGCGCCCCCGAGTCCCTCGCCGTCCTGCTGGTCGCCCTCGCGGCCTGGACCACGGTGTTCACCGCCCGGCGCTCCCCGGCCCTGGTCCTGCTGGCCGCCCCGGCCGCGGCACTGGCCTGCGCCGTCGCCTACTCGGCGGCCTTCGCCGTCCCCGCCCTGGTCCTGCTGGCCCTGGCCTGCGCCTGGCCCCACCGCCGGCCCGGCCCGGCCGCCCTGCGCGCCCTCCTGCTGGCCCTCGGCACCGCCCTCCTCCTGCTGCCCTACGGCCTGCTGGGGAAGGTCGCCCACTGGTCCCCCTCGCACGGCAACGCCCCCGGCTCGACCGGCTCCATCCTGCTCGGCACCGTCCAGTGGGGCGGCCTGTTCACCGTCCTCGCGGTAGCCGGCACGGTCGCGTACACCCGCCGCGAGCAGATGCACGAACACGAGTCGCCCGAGAACGACGGCGTCGCCACCACCCGCGGCCAGCGCGTCCTGCTCGGCACCGTGCTGACCGCCACCGCGCTGCTGGTCCCGGCCGTCCACCTGTGGACCGGCACCTCCGGGGCGCTGTTCCGCCACCTCGGCTACGGCATGCTGCTCGCCGCCCCGCTCGCGGGGATCGGCCTCACCCGGCTGATCGGCGCCCACTTCCGCCACCCCCAGCTGGGCATCCTGGTCTGGGTCGCGTTGCTGGCCCTCGGCATGGAACAGTCCGCCCTGCGCTACCAGAACGGGCCCGACTCCGGCCGTCTGCTGGCCGTCCTCCGGGCGCACGCCGTCCCCCAGGGCCACTACCTCACCGAGGTCGACGGCCTCGCCGAGTACTACCTGGGCAGCGTCAGCAAACCCGAGCAGTGGGTCTCGGCGCGGGCCGGGACGGACTACCGCGACGGCGCCGGGGTGCAGCACCACGGCGCGGACGGCAGCACGGCCGCGATCCGGGACGGCTGGTTCACCATGGTCGTCCTCGACAGCACCGCCCCGGAGGCCACCGACCGGGCCCTGAGCGCCGCCCTGACCGCCAGCGGGCAGTACCGGCTGATCGCCCAGTTCACCTCCCCGACCGGTGATTCGAGCACGTACAAGGTGTACCTGAAGCACTGACAGCCCGCCGGAACCGCCGGCGCCCGCGACACGACAGGCACAACATATGGTGCCGCCTCAGCCCCTCGGCACTACATGTATGCTCGTCCTGCTGTCGATGCAGGGGAACCCGGTGGGAATCCGGGACTGCCCCGCAGCGGTGTGCGGGCGGCTCCAGCAGCCGTGTCCGCGAGTCCGAGTACCTGCCGACGGCGTGCCCACGGCCCTCCCGCAGAGGCCGCGCCAGCACCAGCAGTACACCTCCGGGCCTCGCGGGCGGGCCGGGGAGACACCGTCGCGCGGCGCCTTTGCGTTCGCGCCGTGCTCCCCTGCCCAGATCGGTCCGGTGCCACTCGATCACCGCCGCCGATCGCCGCCAGGAGAGAGCGCCTTGACCACCGCTGCCTCAGCCACCCTGCCCGCCCAGGGCTCCGGTACCGCCTTCACCGACCCGACGGTCTCCGACCCGGGCGGCGCGCTGCTGCGGCTTCTCACCGACCGCAGCGCCGACCTCACCGAGGTGGACCCCGGCCATGTCGCCGCCGCCGCGCTGCGCGGCCGCCACGCCGGCTCGGACTTCGCCGAGCTGCGCGGGCTGGCCGTGGACGCCGCCGCGTCGATGATCGCCGAGGACCCCCAGTACTCGAAGCTGGCGGCCCGCCTGCTCGCCCTGGAGATCGTCGACGAGGCGAACAGCCAGGGCGCGGTCTCCTTCGCCGCCTCGATCGCCGTCGGCCACACCGAGGGCCTGATCGGCGACACCACCGCGGCCTTCGTCGCCAAGCACGCCGCCGCCCTGGACGCGCTGATCGACACCGCCGGCGACGACCGCTTCGAGTACTTCGGCCTGCGCACCGTGCAGTCCCGCTACCTGCTGCGCCACCCGATCACCCGCAAGGTGATCGAGACCCCGCAGCACTTCCTGCTCCGCGTCGCCTGCGGCCTGGCGGTCAGCGACTCCGAGCAGTCGGTGCGCGAGGTGGCCGAGCTGTACGGCCTGATGAGCCGCCTGGAGTACCTGACCTCCTCGCCGACGCTCTTCAACTCCGGCACCCGGCACCCGCAGATGTCGAGCTGCTACCTGCTCGACTCCCCGCTGGACAACCTGGACTCGATCTACAACCGCTACGCGCAGATCGCCCGACTGTCCAAGCACGCCGGCGGCATCGGCCTGTCCTACTCGCGCATCCGCTCGCGCGGCAGCCTGATCCGCGGCACCAACGGCAAGTCCAACGGCATCGTCCCGTTCCTGCGCACCCTCGACTCCTCGGTCGCCGCGGTCAACCAGGGCGGCCGCCGCAAGGGCGCGGCCTGCGTCTACCTGGAGACCTGGCACGCCGACATCGAGGAGTTCCTGGAGCTGCGCGACAACACCGGTGAGGAGGCGCGCCGCACCCACAACCTCAACCTGGCGCACTGGATCCCGGACGAGTTCATGCGCCGGGTCAACGCCAACGCCGACTGGTCGCTGTTCTCTCCCGCCGACGTGCCCGAGCTGGTCGACCTGTGGGGGGCCGACTTCGACGAGGCGTACCGCAAGGCCGAGCAGGCCGGCAAGGCCGTCCGCACCATCCCGGCGCAGACCCTGTACGCCCGCATGATGCGCACCCTGGCGCAGACCGGCAACGGCTGGATGACCTTCAAGGACGCCTCCAACCGCGCCGCCAACCAGACCGCGCTGCCGGGCCGCACGGTGCACTCCTCCAACCTGTGCACCGAGATCCTGGAGGTCACGGACGACTCCGAGACCGCCGTCTGCAACCTGGGGTCGGTCAACCTCGGCGCGCACGTGGCGGACGGGGCCTCGGTCGAGGACCTGCTGGGCGCCATGGACTGGGAGCGCCTCGACGCCACCGTTCGTACGGCCGTCACCTTCCTCGACCGCGTGGTGGACATCAACTTCTACCCGACGACCGAGGCCGGGACGTCCAACTCCCGCTGGCGCCCGGTGGGCCTCGGCGTGATGGGCCTGCAGGACGTCTTCTTCAAGCTGCGGATCGACTTCGACTCGGCCGAGGCGAAGCAGCTGTCCACGCTCATCGCCGAGCGCATCATGCTCACCGCCTACGAGCGCTCCGCCGACCTGGCCGAGCAGCTGGGCCGCCACGAGGCCTACGGCGAGACCCGCGCCGCCCGCGGCGAGCTGCACATCGACCACTTCCCGAGCGCCGCCCCGCAGTGGGCCGACCGCTGGACGGCGCTGCGCGCCCGCATCGCCGAGACCGGCCTGCGCAACTCGCTGCTGCTCGCGATCGCCCCGACCGCGACCATCGCGTCCATCGCCGGCGTGTACGAGTGCATCGAGCCGCAGGTGTCCAACCTGTTCAAGCGCGAGACGCTCTCCGGCGAGTTCCTCCAGGTCAACCCGTACCTGGTGCGCGAGCTCAAGGAGCTCGGCGTCTGGGACCAGCAGACCCGCGACGCCCTGCGCGACGCCAACGGCTCCGTGCAGGAGTTCAACTGGCTGCCGGAGGAGGTCCGTTCGCTGTACCGCACCGCCTGGGAGCTGCCGCAGCGCGCGCTGATCGACCTGGCCGCGGCCCGTATGCCGTACCTGGACCAGAGCCAGTCGCTGAACCTGTTCATGGCGGCGCCGACCATCGGCAAGCTCAGCTCGATGTACGCCTACGCGTGGAAGGTCGGTCTGAAGACCACCTACTACCTGCGCTCGCGCCCGGCGACCCGCATCGCCCAGGCCGCCTCCGGTGCCGCCCGCGCCGCCGCGCCCGTGCCGGTGAACACCCCGACCCTCACCCCGGAGCAGGAAGCCGCCATCGCCTGCTCCCTGGAGAACCCCGAGTCCTGCGAGGCCTGCCAGTAATGTCCGACGACCGCGAGAAGATGCTGCTCGACCCCGGGTTCGAGCTGACCCTGCGCCCGATGCGCTACCCGTCCTTCTACGACCGGTACCGCGACGCGATCAAGAACACCTGGACCGTCGAGGAGGTGGACCTGCACTCCGACGTCGCCGACCTCGCCAAGCTCAGCGAGGGCGAGCGGCACATGATCGGCCGGCTGGTCGCCTTCTTCGCGACCGGTGACTCGATCGTCGCGAACAACGTCGTGCTGAGCCTCTACAAGCACATCAACTCGCCCGAGGCGCGGCTGTACCTCTCCCGGCAGCTGTTCGAAGAGGCTGTCCACGTTCAGTTCTACCTGACGCTGCTGGACACCTACCTGCCTGACCCGGAGGACCGCGCTGCGGCGTTCGCCGCCGTGGAGAACATCCCCTCCATCGCGCAGAAGGCCAAGTTCTGCTTCAAGTACATGAACGCGGTCGACCACATCGACTCGCTGCAGACCAAGGAAGACCGCCGCGCGTTCCTCCTGAACCTGATCTGCTTCGCCGCGTGCGTCGAGGGCCTGTTCTTCTACGGCGCCTTCGCCTACGTGTACTGGTTCCGCAGCCGTGGCCTGCTCCACGGCCTCGCGACCGGCACCAACTGGGTGTTCCGCGACGAGTCCATGCACATGGACTTCGCGTTCTCCGTGGTCGACACGGTTCGCGAGGAGGAGCCCGACCTCTTCGACGACGAGATGGCCAAGCAGGTCACGGAGATGCTGGAGGAGGCCGTCGAGGCCGAGCTCCAGTTCGCCCAGGACCTGTGCGGTGACGGCCTGCCCGGCATGAACACCGCCTCGATGCGCGAGTACCTCCAGGCCGTGGCCGACCAGCGCCTGGCGCGGCTCGGCCTGCCGATCCGCTACGGGTCGGCGAACCCGTTCGGCTTCATGGAGCTGCAGAACGTCCAGGAGCTGACCAACTTCTTCGAGCGCCGGGTGTCCGCGTACCAGGTGGCCGTCGAGGGTTCGGTCTCCTTCGACGACGACTTCTAAAGAGTCAGAGCCCTGACGGAGGGGGAGCGCCACTCGGCGCTCCCCCTCTCTCAGTAGTGGACCAGCACTCCGAGACACACGCTGACACCGCAAGTGCGCCCCGCTTGTCCGCCGAGCTTGCGGGCAGTTTGCGAGCGCCTGTGTCATGTTCCTGCTGGGGCCGGAATCGGCGGCCCCGCAGGAAGAGGAACCGTCAGGAGGCAGGGACATGAGCGAATTCGGCGCGGGGAGCAGCTCGGAAGGCACGACCGCCGGCAAAGCCCGCTTTGACGACATCTACGACCAGGCGGATCCGCGCGCGTACTTCACCCGGCTCGCGCCACTGGGCTACGAGATCCCGCACCATGCGCAGTCGGTGTTCCGCCGGACGGCCGACCTCCGGAATCGTGCCGAGGATGCCCGGGGGCGGCGGCTCGCGGTGCTGGACGTGTGCTGCTCCTACGGGATCAATGCCGCGCTGCTCAACCACGACCTCACCATGACCGACCTGTACGAGCACTACACGGGTCGCGAGGCGCAGAAGTTGTCGACGGACGAACTGATGGCGTGGGACAAGGAGTTCTACGCACAGCGCCGACGCCCGGACGCGTTTCCGGCGATCGGCCTGGACATCGCCGCCCGCGCGGTCCGCTATGCCCAGGCCGTCGGCCTGCTGGACGTCGGATGCACGGACAATCTCGAACTCCATCAGCCCGGAGCGCGGCTGAGTTCCGCCCTGGGGGACGTCGGACTGATCACCGTGACCGGCGGCGGAAGCTACATCACCCGGCGCACCTTCGACGCACTGCTGAGCCGAGCCCGGCGTCCGGTCTGGGTCAGCGCCTTCTGGTTGCGAACCGTGCCGTACGGTCCCATCGCCGACACGCTCGCCGCTCACGGTCTCCGCACGACGGCTGACACCGCCCGGACCCACCCTCAGCGCCGCTTCACCGGCGAACGCGAACAGCGGTTCGCCGTGGATGCCGTCCGGTCGCAGGGGATGGACCCGTCAGGCCGGGAGGAGGCGGGCTTGTTCCACACGGTGCTGTACGAGTCCCGCCCGTGAGGAGACGGGCCCTTGCTCCCCGCAAGGGCCCGCCGGGGAAGAGGCACCTCCATTGCCGAAGGAAGCGAAGCGCCGCCCAATCGAGGCCGCACGGTTCAGCCTCCTGGACGCACCCCCTCGGTAGCGGCCAACTCCCCCGCCCGACCCGGCGTTCACGCGGGGAGGGGCGGCAACGGCACCGCGCGCCGCCCGTCCGAATGAACTACCGGGCCACACCGGCACAACGCATCCGTACACGACCGACCCCCGGCTACCGTCCGGCGCACAGCCGAACGAAAGGGGCACCCCCGTGACGACCGGAATCCTCGACTACGAGAGCGACGCCATCGCCCAGCTCATGAGCATGGCGGAGGAGGACTGGACCGAACAGGAGCTCAAGGACGCCCTCCAGCGGGCAATCATGCTGGAGGTGTCGACCATCGCGCCCTACGCCACCGCCCTCTGGTCGATCACCGACCCGGACAACAGCAAGCCGGTCCGTCACACCATCCACGAGATCATCCTCGACGAGATGTACCACTTCGGGCTGGTCTGCAACATGCTGACCAGCATCGGCGGCACGGTCGTCCTCACCGACCCGCTCACCGTCCCGAAGTACCCGGGCGAGCTTCCCGGCGGCGTGAATCCCGGGCTGACGGTCTACCTCAGCGGGTTGAGCCGCGACTCGGCCAAGCTCTTCTCCGACATCGAGAAGCCCGAGAACCCGCTCGCCTTCGCGGTCGACGGCAACACCATCGGCGCCTTCTACCAGCGCATCGCCAACGTCTTCCCCAAGTTCGCCCACCTCCTCACCGGTCAGCGGCAGGTGATCTCCTCGCCCGGGCCGAACCGCAACATCACCGCGATGAACACCATCGACGACGTGCTGAAGGCGATCGACATCATCCAGAGCCAGGGCGAGGGGACCACGGCCTCCCCGGAGGACCCCTTCCCCAGCGGCCCGGGCGAACTCGCCCACTACTACGCCTTCAAGGAGATCGCCGTCGGCAAGAAGCTCGTCTTCAACAACACGACCCAGAAGTGGGAGTTCACCGGCGCCGACGTCCCGCTGCCGGCCACCTCCCCGGTCGCCCGGGTGCCCAAGGGCGGCTGGCCCCGCACCGGCGACCCCAACTCGCCCGACCAGCCCACCGCCAAGCTCCTGGACGCCTTCAACCAGCAGTACAGCGACATGATGCGCGCCCTCGAGAAGGCCTGGAGCGACGACCCGTCCGCGATCAACACCGCGATCGGCCTGATGTTCCAGATGCGCGCCACGGCCCAGCAGATCGAGGTCGTCAAGCTCCCCGCCGACCCCGGCTCCACCTACGGCCCCGAGTGGCTCCTCGTGTAGCCGGACAGCGCGAAGGCCGGTGCGGGAGACCGCACCGGCCTTCGCCGACTACTGCTGCTACTACCCGACCCTTACTCGTTCGGCACGGTCGCGTAGCGCGCGGTGCCCTCGGCCATCTGGCGCAGGGCGTCCTTGCGGTCCCGCTTCGACAGCTTGTCGATGTAGAGGGTGCCGTACAGGTGGTCGGTCTCGTGCTGGAGGCAGCGGGCGAAGAAGCCGGTGCCCTCGACCCGGATCGGCGCGCCGTCCTTGTCGACGCCGGTGACCGCCGCATAGTCCGGGCGCGGCAGTTCGGCGTAGGCGCCCGGGACGGACAGGCAGCCCTCGTTGCCGTCGTCGAGCACCCGGCGGCGGTCGGCCGGGTACTCCTCCAGCGTCGGGTTGATCACGTGGCCGATGTGGCGCACGCCCTCGTCGTCCGGGCAGTCGTAGACGAAGACCTTGAGGTCCACACCGATCTGGTTGGCCGCGAGGCCCACGCCCTCGGCGGCGTACATCGACTGGAACATGTCGTCGATCAGCGCGGACAGTTCGCCGTCGAAGGCGGTGACGTCCTTGACCTCGCGGTGCAGCACCGGGTTGCCCACGACGGTGATCGGACGCGCGGTGCCCTTGGTGAGGTCGGGCTCCTCACCGATCACCTTGGCCGGCGCCTCGGGCGCCGCCCCCTCCACGTCGTGCTCGTGCTCGTGGTCGTGCTGCTCCGCCATGTCTTCCGCTTCCATAGGTCTACGCGTACCTCACCAGGGTACTCAGCACACTTCTTCGAGATCCCGATAAGCCCGGGTTCCCGGGGCGGCCGCGACCCAGCGGTCCAGCAGGGTGCGGACCAGGTTCGCCGGGGCGGCGATCCCGCACTCGCGCTCGACCAGCCAGGACATCCCGGCGGCGCCGCCCTGGCTGAGGTGGCTGAGGTGGCCGGGGTGGGCGGCGTCGCCGTCGTCGTGCGGGTCGTGGTGGGCGACGATGCCGTCGTCGGAGGCCATCCGGCTCTCCGAGCAGGCCCGGCACAGCAGCCGCACCGAGGAGGTCCAGTCCTCGGCGGCGTAGCCGGCCTCGGCGACCAGCCGCTCCAGGGCGTCCCGGTCGCCGGACGTGGCGGCCTGCAACAGCACCACGTAGGTCGGCACCGGGGAGGGCGCCCAGAGCTCGATCTCGTCGAACACCGGGTAGGCGACGCCGTCGGTGACCCGCTCGCCGTGCGGGGCGCCGTCGTGCAGCACCACCTCGCCCCAGCGGCGGCCGGAGGAGGGCAGCGGGATGGACAGCACCTCGATCCGGGCCGGGTCCAGGCGCCGGCCCCACACCACCTCGGACTCGCCCTCCGGGGACAGCCGCACCGGGGTGGTGCCGAGGTCCAGGCTGACCGGGCCGTCCACGCCGGGGCCGCCGGGCAGCTTGAGCCCGTACGCCTGCCAGGCGCGGCGGGCCAGCGGCCAGTCCTGCAGGGCGGTGGCGGTGATGCCGAGGTTCCACCAGTCGGGGGCGCCGTGCTCGCGGTCCAGCAGGGCGACGGCGCGCAGGCCGGCCGAGCGGGCCTGCTCCCAGTCCCGGCGGAACTTGTGCAGCAGGGCGAGGTTGAACCAGGAGTCGGACAGCCAGGGCTCCAGGTCGGCGGCCATCACCAGCAGGGCGCCGGCGTCCTCGTAGCGGCCGTCGCCGATCAGCGTGAAGGCCCGATCGGTCGTCTGCCGCCAGGTGGCGGACGGCCGGTGCCGTGCCCGGTGGAAGATCCTCACGTTCGTCCCTGCCGTCGTCGTCCGCTCAAGTCCCGTGACCGACGGGCCCGTCCCGTCCTCGACGGGGTCCGGGTCCCGGTGCCCCGGGTCGGTGTTCCACGCTACGACCGCATCCAACCACGCTCGCCCCCGCCCGCGCTCCCCACCGCCGAGGTTGGGGCCCGCCCCTCCCCAGCCTGCCCGCCGGAGCGCGCCTCCTCAACCCCTGGACGCACGGGCCCGACCCGAGGCCGAGCGGGCCTCGATCCACCGACGGGACGGTCGCGGACGGGACGGGCTCAGCCGCGCGCCTGCCCGCCGACCCGGACCAGGGCGTCCACCACCCGGGCGTCGTAGAGCCGGCCGCGGCCCAGCCGCAGCACCTCCAGCGCCTCCAGCCGCCCCACCGCCTCGCCGACGCCCCGGCCGCGGGCCGTGGTCAGCAGGTCGTCGTGGGCGTTGGCGACCCGGATGATCCGGGCGGCCAGGGGCGCCGAGCCCTCGCCGCCGACCGGCCCGGCGCAGGGATCGGCCAGCCGGGCGACCTGCTCGGCGACCTGCCGGGGCACCCCGGTGCGGCTGATCACCTCGCTGCCGAGGCGGGCGATGCGCTGCTGCTCGTCGCAGGGCAGCAGCGCGGTGGCGCCGTCCGGTACGGGCTCGACCAGGGACAGCTGGCCGACGTCGTGCATCAGCGCCGCGTACTCCAGCAGGGCGAGCTCCCGGGTGCCCAGCCCCAGCTCGCGGCCGAGCGCGCACGCCGTGTCCGCCACCCGGCGCGCATGCCCGTGCGGGGTGTAGCCGGCCACCTCGGTGGCCCGGGCCAGGCTCGCGATGGTCTGCCCGGTGGTGGCCCGCACCGCGGCGGCCCGCCGGAAGGACACCTGGGCGAGCAGCAGCGGGGTGCAGAACAGCGGCAGCGCCCACAGCCCCACCTCGCCGGCCGCGAGGCTGACCAGCATCCCGGTGGCGACGATCGCCGAGCCGATCCCGAACAGCGAGCGCAACTCGTCCTCCAGCGCCGCCGGGAGCCGCAGCCCGCTCTCGGGGCCGGCCGAGTCGCAGCGCAGCAGTGCCGCCAGGGTGGCGTCGCAGAGCGCCGCCAGGGCGGCGACCGTGGTCAGGAACGCCCCGTAGGCCGGGCCCTCGGGAGAGAAGCGGTCGACCAGGCCGCCGTTGTACAGCGGCTGGAAGACGGCGGCGGCGAAGCCGACCGCGAGCAGTCGGCGGGCGGCGCCGTCCCGGCGGGCCGGGTCGGCCCAGGGCGGGCGCCGGTGCGGGCGCTCGGGGCGGTGCGGCAGAGCGAGGCCGGGCAGCCAGGCCAGCAGCAGGCCGGCCCCGGTCACGGCGACCACCTGGAGCGTGCCGTGTGCGGTGGGCACTCCGCGCAGCGGCCCGAGCAGGGCGTACGCCAGCGCGCCGGCCGCGCCGATGGGCGCCTGCTCGCGATCACCCGGAAGGGTGATCCGGACGCACTCGCCGAGCGCGATCAGCGCGGTGAACGCCAGCGCGACCCCCGGCTCCGCGACCCCGCGCAGCGCGACCGCGCCGAGCGCGAGCGCCAGCAGCACGGCGGCGGCCGTGTGCACCGCGCGGGCGGTGCGTCCGCGGGCCGCCCGGCCGGGCGTCGCCCGACCGGACCCCGTACGGCCGGAGCCGGCCCGACCGGGGCCCGTCACGGCTGCCCGACCGCGGGCACGGTCCCGCCCTGGGCGGGCACCCGGCCGGGCGCGGCCCGCACCGGCTCGGGCACCCCGAGCGGGATGTCCGGGACGGCCCGTACGCAGTCCTCGGAGTGCACCACCGGCTGCCAGTCGTGCGCGGCCAGCGCGTCGATCAGGGCGCGCACCATCACCGGGTCGAACTGGCTGCCCGAGCAGCGCTCCAGCTCGGCCACCGCCTCGGTGACCGGGCGCCCACGCCGGTAGGAGCGGGTGGAGGTCATCGAGTCGAAGGCGTCGGCGACCGAGATGATCCGGGCGAACTCGGGGATCTGCTCGCCGGCCAGCCCGCTGGGGTAGCCGCGCCCGTCCATCCGCTCGTGGTGGTGGAGGATCCCGGCGTGCGCCTCGCCGAGGAAGTCGATCCCGCGCACCAGCTCGTACCCGTACACCGGGTGGACCTCCACGGCCCGGCGTTCGTCCTCGCTGAGGGGACCGTTTCTGCGCAGCAGCTCGGTGGCCACCCCCAGCTTGCCGACGTCGTGCAGGATCCCGGCGAAGCGCAGGGTGCGCAGCCGCTCGGCCTCCATGCCGAGCTGAGTGGCGATCAGCACCGAGGCCCGGCCGACCCGTTCGCTGTGCCCGCGGGTGTACGCGTCCTTGATCTCCACGGCCTGCACCAGCGACTGCACGGTGGCCTGGTGGGCGTCCCGCTCGCGCTGGCCCTGGGCGAACACCCAGGCGGAGATGGACAGCGGCAGCAGGGCCAGCAGCGCGGCGAACGCCCCGTACGGGCCCTGCCAGAGCACCGAGACCATCAGCCCGCCGGCCGCGTGCACCAGCACCGGCAGCCCGCACACCGAGCAGGCCCCGCGCAGCACCACCCCGGCCCCACGGCCCTCGCCGAGCATCACCATCACCCCCACCACCACCCCGTTGACCAGGCAGAACGTGACGACGGCGACGAAGCCCGGCACGAGCGCGGCCGGGAAGCGGGAGCCGAGCAGCAGCTGCGGGCCACGCAGCAGGTGGAAGGCGACGGAGGAAGCGAAGGCGCACAGCGCGAGCTGCGCGCCGTTGAACAGCTGGCGCCGGCGGCAGCCGGGCCCGGTCGGGCCGCCGAGCAGCGCGGCGGGGGCGGCGACCAGGGCGGCGGCGGCCGGCGGGAGCATCAGCACCCCGGCGAACAGCACCGGGAAGAAGGCGTTCACCCCGGGCCGGGCGGGGGCGCGCCTGGTGGGCGCGGGGCGGCGCAGCAACCGGCGCACCAGAAGCGAGCAGGGGGTGGGCAGGCCCTGAGCGAGCGACTCCCAGCAGCCGTGCAGGAAGGCCAGCAGTCCGACCTTGGGCCAGTCCACCGGGTGGCCGAACCAGCGCGGCACCCCGGGGGTCACGGCCTGCGGCAGCAGCGGCAGCAGGCAGCACAGCGCCGCCACCGGGACGGCCACCAGGTAGCGCGCCGCCCCCTGCGGCAGGGTCGCGCCTCCACTGTCGGTAGCGATCTCGACCTCCCCGCCGTCCGGGCCCGTGTTGCCTCAGCGCGCCGGGGGCACCGACGGTGAGCGTCCGTCAGGAGGATAGGCCGCCGCCCGGGCACGGGGACGCATGATCGCGCGATGACGCAGTTGGCGCACCGCCAACTCACTCGAACGAGTGACGGCGCATGCGAGCAGAACGGGAGCGGCCCCGGGAGCGCACGCTCCCGGGGCCGCTGAACTCCTTGCCCGAACCGCCGGGCCGCCCTCGTCGACGGGCCGGCGCACTACCGCGCGCGGTCGGCGGCCGCGTGACCGCGCGCCGACCGGCCGCTCACTCCGCCGGGGCGCCGGCCTCGACCGGCGCACCGGGGCGCACGGCCGGCTCCTCGGCCGCGCCCTCCCCCGCCTGGGCCTGGGCCTTCGTCATAGTCGGCGCCGGGCGGGCGGACTCGGCGTGCACCTCGACCGAGGTCTCCGCGGCGACCACCACCGGCTCTCCCGAGCGCTGCCCGGCCCGGATCGAGTCGATCCTCGCCAGCACCTTGCCGCGCAGGTCGGTCGGGGTGTCGTCGCAGCCGCAGGAACGCTTGATCAGCGCCTTGATCGCCTGCTCCAGCCCGTACTGCTTCAGGCACGGCGAGCACTCCTCGAAGTGCACGCGCAGCTTGGCGCAGTCACCCTCGGCCATCTCGTTGTCGAGGAATTCATAGAGGTGGTCGAGGACCTCGCCACACTCCGTTTCGTGCGGATCGCCGCAGCTCATGAGCCCGAGCCCTTCGCTTCCTGCCCTGCCCCGCTGCCGGCCGGGACCAGCCCGCGCTCACGGGCGTAATCCTCCAGCATGCCGCGCAGCTGCCGGCGGCCGCGGTGCAGCCGGGACATCACCGTACCGATGGGAGTACCCATGATGTCCGCGATCTCCTTGTACGCAAAGCCTTCTACGTCCGCGAGATAGACGGCGATCCGGAATTCCTCCGGAATGGCCTGGAGCGCGTCCTTCACATCGCTGTCGGGGAGGTGGTCGAGCGCCTGGGTCTCGGCCGAGCGCAGACCGGTCGACATGTGCGACTCGGCCCGGGCCAGCTGCCAGTCCTCGATCTCCTCCGCCGCGGTGCGCTGGGGCTCCCGCTGCTTCTTGCGGTACGAGTTGATGAACGTGTTGGTGAGGATGCGGTACAGCCAGGCCTTGAGGTTCGTGCCCTCACGGAACTGGTGGAAGGACGCGTACGCCTTGGCGAACGCCTCCTGGAGCAGGTCCTCCGCATCCGCCGGGTTGCGCGTCATGCGCAGCGCCGCCGAATACATCGGATCCAGGTAGCCCAGGGCGTCGCGCTCGAAGCGCTCCCGCCGGGCCTCCTCGGTCTCCTCCGCCGACACCCGGAAGGTGTCCTCGCCGATCGCCTCGGCCAGCTCCTCACCGGTGAGCGCCTCGTCCGCAGGCAGGGCCTCGTCCGGGCCACGGCCCGGCTCGGCCTCGTGCTCGGTCCCGACGACCGGACCCACCTCCTCGGCATGACGGGAACGACCCACGGCGGGCCGCCCAGAAATGGAGGATATCGGGCTGACGGGCTTCTCGCCCGCATCGAGCCACTCCGACCAGGAAGGGGCGAACGCCGTGGTGGCCTCGCGCTCCTCAGGCCGTTCGGGGCACGCGATCGAACCCATCTGCCCTGCCTCTCACCGGTGACTCGTGCTGACGGACACGACAACCACCCGGGCCCCGCCCGCATTCCCGCCCGCGCACACCATTCACTCGCACGAGTGAGCGATCGCGAACTCCCTGCTCACGGCCACCCCGGGCGCCCCGCTCACGGCCCTCCCGGCGACGACCCGCTCACGGCCCTCCCGGCGACGACCCGCTCACACCAGCCGCAGCACCCAGTCCCCCACCGCCGAGCAGATCAGCCCCAGCACCTCGTCCTCCCCGACCGGCGCCCGCTTGGGCACCGCGAACCCGTGACCGCCGTACGGCACCTCCACCAGCTCGTGCCCCCGCGGCAGCTCCGGGAACTCCGCCGGCCCGCCGAACGGATCCGCCGTACCCTGCACCACCAGCGTCGGCAGCCCCGACTCCAGCAGCTCCTGCGCCCGGCTCTTCTCCGGCCTGCCCGGCGGGTGCAGCGGGAACGCCAGCGCCACCACCCCCACCGCCCCGGTCGACGCCCCCGTACGGCACGCCACCCGCGCCCCGGCGCTGCGCCCGCCGACCACCAGCGGCAGCCCCTGCCCGGCCAGCCGCTCCGCCACCGGCCGCCAGCCCAGGTCCAGGGTCTTCGGCGCCGGCCCCAGCTTCCTGCCCGCCACCCGCCACGGCTGCTCGACCAGCGCCACGGTGATCCCGCGCGGCGGCAGCCGCTCGGCCAGCGCCACCAGGTCCGGCGCCGCGGTCCCGCCGCCCGCGCCGTGCCCCAGCGCCAGCACGGCCCTCGGGGCGGCCGCCCGGTGGTAGGTGATCCGGGCCTCGCCGGCTCCGGTGGCAACGAGTTCGGAGGTGGTCATCTCAGCGGCTCCAGCCGGCTTGAATCCAAGGACGTGGATCCGGGACGCGAGTCCGGACGACGTCAGAACAATGTGGTCTCGTACTCGGTCTCGACCCACGGCTCCTTGAGCTCCGGGCCGTTGTTGCGGATGCTGCCGACCGCCGGGGACACCGGGGTGGCCAGCAGCGCGCCGGGCGGCGGGGGTACCAGCAGTCGGCGCAGGCGGTCCGGGTCGCTCAGCCGCGGGTCCAGCCACTCGCCCCAGGACTCCCGGTCGAGGAACAGCGGCATCCGCTCGTGGATCGGTGCCAGCGCCTCCTCGGCGTCCGTGGTGACGATCGTGAACGTCACCAGCCAGGCCTGCGGATGCTGCGGCGGCACCGCCCGGTCGCGCCAGAACTCGTACAGCCCGGCCAGCGCCAGCGGGCCGCCGTCCGCCCGGGAGACGAAGAACGGCTTCTTGCGCGCCTTGCCCCGCTCGCCCGGCACCGTCTGCCACTCGTAGTAGCCGTCCACCGGCAGGATGCACCGCCGCGAGGCGAAGGCCTGCCGGTACGCCGGCTTCTCGTGCACCGTGTCCGACCGGGCGTTGATCATCTTCACCGCCGTCCCGGCGGAGTCCGACCACGGCGGCACCAGCCCCCAGCGCAGCGCCCGCAGCTGCCGCAGCGGCCGCGGCCGCTCCTCGGACAACCGCTCCAGCACCACGAACGCGCTGGTGGTCGGCGCCACGTTCCAGTTCGGGTCCAGGGTCTCCTCGGGATCCCAGTACTCCACGTCGAACAGCTCGACGATGTCCTCGGGCTTGCTGCTGGCTGCGAAGCGACCGCACATGCGGGCCAGCTTGCCATGCCGCCCCTTCTCACCCCTTCCTCATCCCCGACCGGAACCGCCCGCTCCCACCCACCCGTCCCCGCATGGGAGGCTGCCCCGAACGGCCCAACGCACCGAACGGAGGCGAGACCCCCCGATGAACGCCAACGACCAGAACCTCGGCGCCCTGTGGGACCAGGTCACCGGCACCCAGGCCGCCCCGCCCGGCTGGCTCGTCCTGGCCACCGGCGCCGCCGCCCTGCTCACCGTCCTCGCCCGCCCGCTCTGGCACGTCGCCCGCAACGCCGTCACCATCGCCCACGAAGGCGGCCACGGCCTCGCCGCGCTCGCCACCGGCCGCAAACTCGCCGGCATCCGGCTGCACTCCGACACCTCCGGCCTCACCCTCTCCTACGGCCGCCCCACCGGCCCCGGCATGGTCCTCACCGCCGCCGCCGGCTACACCGCCCCCGCCCTGCTCGGCCTCGGCTGCGCCGCCCTGCTCGCCGCCGACCGGATCACCCTGCTGCTGTGGCTCGCCATCGCCCTGCTGCTGGCCCTGCTCATCCGCGTGCGCAACGCCTTCGGCCTGTTCACCGTCCTGGTCGCCGGCGGCGCCTTCTTCCTGGTCTCCTGGTTCGGCAGCGCCCAGGTCCAGGCCGGCTTCGCCTACCTCGGCTGCTGGTTCCTGCTCATCGGCGCGGTGCGCCCCGTCCTGGAACTCCAGCACCAGCGCCGCATCGGCTGGGCCCGCGACTCCGACGCCGACCAACTCGCCCGGCTCACCCACGTCCCCGCCCTCGCCTGGGTCACCGTCTTCCTGCTCGTCGCCCTCGCCTGCCTCGCCCTCGGCGCCGCCTGGCTGCTCCAGCCCCTGCACTGACCGCCACGCCCACCCGCCCGGGGCGCGGGCCGGCGAGTATCGCCATGCGGCCACCGACCGGGGTCGTTCCGGTACGGCGCCTAGACTGGCCCCCATGACCGAGACCCTGTGGCCCGCCCCCGTCGCCACCGCCCCCGTCGACGCCACCGTCACCATCCCCGGCTCCAAGTCGGTCACCAACCGGGCCCTGGTGCTGGCGGCACTCGCCGACGGACCCGGCTGGGTGCGCCGCCCGCTGCGCAGCCGCGACTCCCAGCTGATGGCCGACGGCCTGCGCGCCCTCGGGGTCACCATCGAGGAGAAGGTCAACAACGACTCCGGCGGCACCGGCGGCGGCGAGGCCTGGCGGGTCATCCCCGCCCCCGTCCTGCGCGGCCCCGCCAACGTCGACGTCGGCAACGCCGGCACCGTGATGCGCTTCCTGCCCCCGCTCGCCGCCCTCGCCGACGGCCCCGTCCACTTCGACGGCGACCCGCGCAGCCACGAGCGCCCCCAGCACGGCGTGATCAACGCCCTGCGCGCGCTCGGCGCCCGCATCGAGGACGACGGCCGCGGCACCTTCCCGCTCACCGTCCACGGCACCGGCGGCCTCGACGGCGGCCCGGTCGAACTGGACGCCTCCTCCTCGTCCCAGTTCGTCTCCGCCCTGCTGCTCTCCGGCGCCCGCTACAACCACGGCGTCGAGGTCCGGCACGTCGGCGGCCCCGTCCCCTCCCTGCCGCACATCCGGATGACCGTCGAGATGCTGCGCCTGGCCGGCGCCCAGGTCGACGCCCCCGAGGACGGCGGCGAGAAGGACGTCTGGCGGGTCACCCCCGGCGCCCTGCTCGGCCGCGACCTGGTGGTCGAGCCCGACCTGTCCAACGCGGCGCCGTTCTTCGCCGCCGCCCTGGTCACCGGGGGCCGGGTCACCGTCCGCGACTGGCCCAAGCACACCACCCAGCCCGGCGACCAGCTGCGCGACCTCTACACCCGGATGGGCGGCGCCTGCGAGTTCACCGACGAGGGCCTGCAGTTCACCGGCACCGGCCGGATCCACGGCATCGAGGCCGACCTGCACGACGTCGGCGAGCTCACCCCGGTGATCGCGGCCGTCGCCGCCCTCGCCGACTCCGAGTCCCACCTGTACGGCATCGCCCACCTGCGCCTGCACGAGACCGACCGGCTCGCCGCGCTCGCCAAGGAGATCAACGACCTCGGCGGCGACGTCAGCGAGACCGAGGACGGCCTGCGGATCCGCCCCCGCCCGCTGCACGGCGGCGTCTTCCACACCTACGAGGACCACCGCCTGGCCACCGCCGCCGCGGTGGTCGGCCTCGCCGTGCCCGGCGTCGAGGTGGAGAACGTGGCCACCACCGCCAAGACCCTGCCCGACTTCCCCAAGATGTGGTCGGAGCTGCTCGGCGGAGCGGCGGCGGACGCCTGAGCGGAGACTGAAGCCATGCGCCGCTACGGCAAGGACGCCGACGAGGACGACATCCGCAACCGCCCCGCCCGCCGGGGCTCCCGGCCGCGGACCCGGATCCGGCCCAAGCACGAGGACGCCGCCGAGGCGATGGTGCTGACCGTCGACCGCGGCCGGCTCACCTGCCTGATCGACCCGGGCACCAAGCAGGAGCGCCAGGTCGTCGCCATGAAGGCCCGCGAGCTGGGCCGCAAGGGCGTCGTCGTCGGCGACGTCGTCAGCCTGGTCGGCGACCTCTCCGGGGACACCGACACCCTCGCCCGGATCGTGCGGGTCGAGGAGCGCAGCTCCGTGCTGCGGCGCACCGCGGACGACGACGACCCGTACGAGCGGATCGTCGTCGCCAACGCGGAGCAGCTGGCCATCGTCACCGCCCTGGCCGACCCCGAGCCCCGCCCCCGGCTGATCGACCGCTGCCTGGTCGCCGCCTACGACGCGGGCATGGAACCGCTGCTGGTGCTCACCAAGTCCGACCTCGCCCCGGCCGCCCCGCTGCTGGAGTCCTACGCCCCGCTCGGCATCGCCTACGTCGTCACCCGCCGGGACGAACTGGAGACCACCGGCGCCGAGGCCGTCCGCGAGCACCTGCGCGGACGCTCCACGGTGTTCATCGGCCACTCCGGCGTCGGCAAGACCACCCTGGTCAACGCCCTCGTCCCGGACCGCCAGCGGCAGACCGGCCAGGTCAACGCCGTCACCGGCCGCGGCCGGCACACCACCGTCTCCGCTCTCGCGCTGCGGCTGCCCCCGCCGCCCGGCGCCAAGGCGGGCTCCAAGAAGGCGCTCAACTCCGGCTGGGTGATCGACACCCCCGGCTTCCGCTCCTTCGGCCTCTCGCACATCGACCCGTCCCGGGTCATCCACGCCTTCCCCGACCTGGAGCCCGGCACCGTCGACTGCCCGCGCGCGTGCAGCCACGACGAACCGGACTGCGCCCTGGACGCCTGGGTCGCCGAGGGCCACGCCGAGGCCGCCCGGCTCTACTCGCTGCGCCGTCTGCTGGCCAGCAAGGAGTCCCGCGAGGGCGACTGAGGCTCTCCCCCGGTCCGTGGGCCGTTCGAGGTGTCGGAGCGGGCCCGCCTGGCGATCATAGGAAAGTCGGGCCGGGCACGGTCCGTCCGTCGATCGACAGGAAGGGCACGCGATGGCATGGGCCCTGGTGGTCCTGGCCGGCCTGCTGGAGACCGGCTTCGCGATCAACCTCAAGCTCAGCGAGGGCTTCACCAAGCTCTGGCCCACCGTCAGCTTCTGCGTGTTCGCCCTCGGCAGCTTCGGCCTGCTCACCCTGTCCCTGAAGAGCCTGCCGGTCGGCCCCGCCTACGCGGTGTGGACCGGCATCGGCGCGGCCGGCACCGCGGTCTACGGCATGGTCTTCCTGGACGAGACCACCTCGGTGCTCAAGCTGGTCTCCATCTCCCTGGTGATCGCCGGCGTGATCGGCCTGCAGCTCAGCGGCACCGCCCACTAGCCGTGAGGCGTTCGGTGGGAGGCGTCCGGTGGGAGGCGTCCCGCTCCGCGAGCCCGGCTGTGCCGATCGGGACGGGCTCGCTAGGGTTTCGGACATGGCCGACTACCACGACGATCTCCGACTCGCCCATGTCCTCGCCGACTCGGCCGACTCGGTCACCCTGGAGCGCTTCCGCGCCCTCGACCTGACGGTCGAGACCAAGCCGGACCTCACCCCCGTCAGCGACGCCGACAAGGCCGCCGAGGAACTCGTGCGCGGCGTGCTCCAGCGCGCCCGGCCGCGCGACGCTGTCCTCGGCGAGGAGTTCGGCCTGCAGGGCTCGGGCCCGCGCCGCTGGGTGATCGACCCGATCGACGGCACCAAGAACTACATCCGCGGCGTCCCGGTCTGGGCCACCCTGATCGCCCTGCTGGAGGACGGCCCGGACGGCGTCCAGCGCCCGGTGGTCGGCATCGTCTCCGCCCCGGCGCTGCAGCGCCGCTGGTGGGCCGCCAAGGGCCTGGGCGCCTTCGCCGGCCGCAGCCTGGCCAAGGCCTCCCGGATCCACGTCTCCGGGGTGTCCCGGATCGAGGACGCCTCCCTCTCCTACTCCTCCCTCACCGGCTGGGAGGACCGCGGCCGCCTCGACCCGTTCCTGGACCTCACCCGCGCCTGCTGGCGCACCCGCGCCTACGGTGACTTCTGGTCCTACATGATGCTCGCCGAGGGCGCCGTGGACATCGCCGCCGAGCCCGAGCTGTCGCTGTGGGACATGGCCGCACCCTGCATCGTGGTCGAGGAGGCCGGCGGCCGCTTCACGGGCCTGGACGGCATCCCCGGCCCCGGCGGCGCCGACGCCGTCGCCTCCAACGGCCTGCTGCACGAGGAGACCCTGCGGCGGCTGAGCGTCTGATCCGCCCCGGAGGCGAGCGGGCGAGTCCCCCGCCCCGAGCCGAAGGGGCGCGCCGGTGCCGAAAGGGAGAAGCGACAAGCGAGGCACGAGCGCCGGAGCGTCGACCGTCGGCACCGGGCCAGGAGCGCCCCAGAGGCGAGCTGG
>NZ_JBHVVI010000117.1:0-26601 GCF_042883685.1 Kitasatospora sp. NPDC058190 | reverse complement strand
CGCGACCATCTGACCGACCCGGCCACAGCCCGCCGACACCGACCGCCGACGGGCTACCTCGTGCTGCCCGGCCAACCCCCTGGTTTTCCGGTCAGTGCACCTGGCGGCGCAGCCTGACGGTCGGACGGGTGCCGGGCGGTGGCTTCAGGCGCTCAAGGGCCTCATTGAAGGCATCTCGGCCGTCCGGGTCGGCCGGGTCGAGCAGGGTGCGAACAGCCTGCCACACGGCCGCGTTGCGCGTGCAGAGCCGGTGGAGATCCACGCGCCGCAGGGGCCGGGTGTCGACGGCGTCGGCCTGTCGGGCCCAGACGAGCCACTGGTGACTGACGGTACCCGGTGCCCTCGGTGCCCTGCACGGGCGCCTTGCCGGGTCGGCCTGTTCACGCAGCAGAGCAACGCTCGCCCTGATCCTGTCAGTGGCGTTGACGATGTCGTGCGGGCGCGCGGGGCCGGGAGAACCGAGATCGCGCTCCAGAAGCTCGTCGAGCTCGGGTACCCGGGCGCAAAGTTCTTCCGCCAGCTCGGGGGTGCTTCGCTTGAGGGTCCTCAGCAGCTTCATCCGGTCCGGCCAGTGCTCGCCGCCCCCGGCGACGACACAGAGCAGGCACTTCCACAGCGACTCCTCCCGTTCGAACCAGTCGGCCACGGTGTGGATGTCGGGTACCGGCCGGCGGTCCGCGCGCTCGTGCCAGGTCCGCTCCATCACGTGAGCGACGCCGTCCAGCAACTGCCGGTCGTAATCGGCCACCTCGGCGTCCAGCGCGCTCCCGGATTCAGGCCGGTAGCGATCTGCGAACGGGTGCGGGTAGGTCTCCCGCTCGAAGCGGCGGAAGCAGGCCTCCCGGCGCAACTCGGACAGGTCAGGGTCCTCGGTCAGCAGCCAGGACCGTTTGAGCTCCACGAATCCGCTCTCGGCGCAGCGCACGGCCTTCTCCAGTTCCAGGGTGGCCCGGTCCGCGAGCGTTTGCCGCTCCGGCTCCAACTCCGTGTACCCGTGCATCGCGACGGCATACACACACGCAGAGTTGTAGTGCTCCTGCCACTCGATGCGGCGCCGCTGCGGTACCGGACACCGGCTCCGGCGCGCGTGGCGCAGCCGCTCCTCCAGGTCTTGGGCCTTGGCGGGCCAGCGCATCTCGGTGGCACGCCAGTACACCGCGCGGCGCCAGCGCAGGCAGGTCGGCGGCGGCAGCTTGGAACTGTCGGGGCAGTCAGGGGTGCCGTTTGCGGCGAACTCGTACCAGGCCCAGGCCAGTCTCAGTGGCGCCCAGACATCACGATTGATCCGGAGCACCGCCGGGTTGAGCGTCTCCTCCCAGCTCATGCGCGGCACCAAACGGGAGATCAGGCAGTCCTCCGCCAGCCGGCACATTTCCTGGGCACAGGCGCGCTGGAAGACCACCCGCAGGTGCTCCTGTTGGCCCGGGTCGCGGAGAATCCTCCTCAGGCGATCCCGCATCCGGTCGGGATCGGTTTCCCCACAAGGAGGGGCGACCGTCTGCCAGTACCGGTCCGCGAGCACGGGCCGCAACGACTGCCGGAGCTCGTCCAAGGCCCGGTCCGACGGATTGGAGCGGTCGACCGCTCTGGACCAGCTGGCCGCCATCCGCTCCGACATCCCGAGCACCACGGCATAGCGGTGCCGGGCCTGCATCACGACGCCGTACCGCTGCCGGTGATGGACCGACTTCCAGCGTGCCCAGGACAGCGGGCGGGACCACAGCCGACGGTTTCCCTCCTGCGTGCTCTGTCCTCCGAGGGTGAAGACCGAGCGGTACATCTCGAGCGCCGCGAGGCTCAGACCCAGTTTCTCCTGGGTCGCGGCGATCTGGGAGCGCAGGTAGAGGTTCGTCGGGTCACGGTGGAGTGCCGCGTAGTAGCGGTCCAGAGCCTCATCGAACCGGCGCTCGTTCCCGAGCTCCCGCGCCCTCTGATAGTGGGCGAACAGTTGGTAGGGCAGATCGCGGCCGTACCACTGCTGCCACGGCGGCCGCCGGCCGGCGCGTGTCACCGGAAGCAGAGCCGCCGCCACCCAGTAACCGGCCCTCCTGACGGCACCCTCCCAGGTCTGGTCCCAGACGGTCTCCATGCGGCTGCCGCGAATGGCGTACGAGGTGACGGTCACCGTCACGCCGCAGGCCGGATCGTGATCACCGCAGCGCAGTACACCGGTGACCAGGTAGGCGACCTTGGGTCGCAGCCGGCTGAGCAGCCGCAGCAAGCTCGTCCCGAGCTTCTTCGGCTCCAGGTCGACGTCCCCGAGCAGATCCAGGAAGCTGTCCGCGGGTGCCTCGGCGGGCAGGACGCAGGGCGGGTAGAGCTGGGTCTCCGACAGCTGTTGGCGGAACAGCGCCGTGAGGGCGCCGAGCGGCGGCGCGGCCCTGTCTCCGGGAGTGGCCGCAACCAGGTCCTTCACGTCGACCGGCCCGGGCCGGTAGGCGTTACGGACGAGCAGGTATCTGCGCCCCAGCACCACCAAGGTGATCGCGAGCACCAGGCAGGCCAGCTGGAAGCTGAGGGGAGCACCACGCCCGCCCACGCTCAGCACCCACGCGAATCCGTTGAAGAACTCAGTGACCCACCCTCGGTACCACGGCAACGGGCGGGTCCCGCTCGGGCCCAGATGTTTCGCCCCCGCCCAGGCGACTAACGCCATTAGGAGGACAAGGACCACGATCACACCGAAGCGCCACCGTCCGACCCGTGGGAGCGGAAGCGTCGAACTCCTGGTCCGAGAACGTTTCGCATGCATAGCGACCTCGCAGGCCACCGCCTCCACCTGCCAGTCTTCGCCTCCGCACGCCCGGAATCAAGACAGGTGCAAGGGCTGCCTGAACACCGTCGAGTGCGAGGTGCCCGCCTCCGACCCGGATTGGGCCGCGCTGGAGTACGCGGCCTCGCAGGCCCGTCGACCCGCAAGCACTTCGGCCGAAACGTTCGCGGCCCGGTGATCCGATGATCCGGCGGGCCGGTCCGCTCGCGAAGCCACGGCGAAGCGATAGGGAGCCGACCGCGACGGTCGTGACGGTGTGCCACTCCCGCACATGAACAGTTGCAAGAGTTCTGCGAGGCCCCGAAGAGTCATGACTGGATGAGCGACAGCAAGGTGTGTCGGACAACCGTCGAGCTCGACATCATGCCGACGTACCGGCCTGATTCGGTCAGCGCGATGTAGTCGTCATCGCTCAGTAAGGCCGCGCGCACCCACTCCGCATCGGGGACCGACCGGTCCACCGAGGCCGTGTGGAGCACGGCGCGAAAGAGGCACTGCAGCCGCATGCCGTCGATCTCGCGGGGCGGCGTCTCCATCGGCCTGAGGGCTTCAGCCAGCAGTTCCTCTTCGAGGACCGGGCTGGGATCGTCGACTTGCCGGCTGATGATCCAGCTCTTGCTCTGCGGGATGACGAGGGCCACCGGTGCCGGAGCATTCGGATCACCAGCGCGGTTGAGATGAGCCGCCGCCGCCAAGCTGTTCATCTGCAAGTAGGCCGCCCGGTAACGCTGGTCAGAGGCCAACAGGCCCTCGAGTAGCTCTTTCGGTCGGCCCCAGCCGAGATAGTGCCCGGCCTTGCCGCCTTGAACGGCCGTGAAGACGATCACTGACGGTCTGCCGAGACGCTGCGCTCCGGCGCACAGGACGAGCAGCCGGGTCTCCCACCAGGCATGACCGTCTTCAAGGTCAACGATGACGACGGTAGTGCCGGCGGATCTGCGCAGCGTGCTGAGGATATGGCTACCGCCGCTGTCCACCACGGGCAGGCCCGGCTGCTCGGTGATGTTGCGTGGAATCACCACCGGACGCTGGGAGGCGGTTGCCGCGTTCAGCGCGATCTTGACGCCGGCGACCTCGAACGAGCCGCCACTGGAGGCCCAGCCGTCCAGGACCACCAAGATCACGGGGACGAGGCTCAGTACGGCGATGCCCAGCAGCGCCCAGCCGGTGGGCACCTCCTCCAGACGCAGTTGCTTTCGGGCAGCACCCCAGGTGATCAGCAGCAGCACGAACAGGATGAGGGCGAAAAGCATCGCCAGCTTGGTACTGAGCGGCCAGAACCCCGGAGCGTGCTTCTTGGAGTGCCCTGATCGTGGTTCGTGGGACTTTGCCATGTCGAACGCCCTTTGCGGTCTGATGTCAGGCGATGCCTCTGCCCGTCCGGGGCGCGCTACCGCACGGCACCAGTCTGTGACAGATGCACGCCGCACGCCCGCCGCAGCGACCGGGAAGACTCATCGACCCGGCTCACCACCGTGCTGCCCATCTGCCGTCCAACGGCAAGTCGGGAGCGCCCGGGTTGCGCCGTCCCGACGACGGGACCTCCCGGAGTTCCGGTCCGGCGCGCACTTCGCTGCCGCGCGTGCGTGAATGAATCGTCCGCGTACGCATCTCTGTTCGCGGTTCGAGAAGTTCGCAGGAAAGCGTCATGACACAGACGAAGAAGCCGCAGTCGGTGGACCATGTGGTGATCATGGTTCAGGAGAACCACACCACCGACAACTACTTCCGCTCCATGCCGGCGTACGGGGCGAACGTCGCGACCGGCCGGCCGCACCCGACGCCCACGCCCACCCCACCGCCGCCCTCCCCGGTCGACGAGCCCAAGCCCGTCACCGACGTGCTGCTGCGCGACGGCACCTCGCTCGGCCGCCCCAGGACGTGCTCGTCAACTGACATGCGTCGGGCGGCCCGTGACGGCCGCCCGACGCCGGACCCGGGGCACGGGAAAAGGATGTGAGAGCGATGGTCGAGTTCCACGAACGGCGGCGGGTGACGGCCCAGGTGCGGCAGACCGGCGAGGAAGGCGCCCGGGCCCCGGTCGGCGACTACGTCTCGCGGGCCGACGCGCTGGCGCCCGGCCGGCTGTACCGCCAGGTGCTCGGCGTGGACGGCGCGGCCCGTCCGATGACCGCGCAGGAGCTCGCGGGACTCGGCGACCCGATGGCCGCGGTCTTCTTCCGCCGGGGCGGCTTCCCGATGACCCTCCAGGATCTGCTGGGCGGCCTGCCGCCGCTCACCTCGGCCGCGCAACAGGCGGTGTACCTGATCGGCGAGGCCGGCCAGATCCCGCCCGCCAGCACACCCGGACTGCACCGCGACCTCCGGTTCGCGATCGCCCGTTCCGTCCAGGGCCGGGACGTCGACCTGCTGATCAGCACCGGCGCCAACGCCGACCCGGCCACCACCTTCCTCCAGGTCGCCGCCTGGGACCCGGCCGCGAAGGTGTTCAACTACTACATGCGGATCAGACCGGCCTGGGTCTGGGCCGGGAACTCGTGGTCCGCGCTCGCCGACGGCTCCCGGGGCAACGGCTGCTTCGACAGCCATGTCAACGGCAGTGTCGTGATGAAGGAGCTGAAACAGCCCTGGAGCAACTGGCAGACCCAGGCGGCCGGCATCCAGCTCGCCCCCGACGACCCGTTGCGCGCCGACCCGCTCTACCAACAGGTCACGGACGCCCAGAAGCTGGAGCTGACCGTCCGCTCGCTGGTCACCCGCTGGACCGCGGCCCGGCTGGACGCGGTCACCGCGAGCGGCACCATCGAGCACCCCGACCACCTGCTGCGCCAGTTGTTCACCACCACCTCGGTCAACCTGGCCAGCACCTCCACCCAGAGCACGACCGTCACGCCGGCCAGCGCCAACCTGCCGCTGCCCGCCGGATTCTGGTTCAACGGCGATGCCCTGCTGGACATGGACACGCTCGCTCTGCCCTCCACCGCCGCGCTGCCGCTGGCGCCCGCCGCCCGGTACGTCGAGAGCCTCACCACCTTCGACTTCCGGCTGGAGGAACGGGCGAGCGGCTTCTCCCGGCCGGGCGACACCTTCTTCGCGTTCGTCGTCCCCGAGGCCGCCTACGAGGACAACGACGTGGTGCGCCAGCTGGTGCAACGCGGGATCGTCCCGGCGAAGCTCGCCGCCTGCGCCCTCATGGTCGACTTCACCAACCCGGTGTTCAGCCCGGACCGCGCCCGGCTGGCGGCCTACGTCCCGACCGCGCCGACCGCCGTCGCCGCGCTCGGTGAGCAGGTCGTCCGGGCGATCCTCGCCGCCGCCGCGAAGCTGCCGGCCGACAGCCCGGAGGGGCGGTTCGCGGCCGCCTGGGCACTGGCCGACGACGCGTGGCGTCCGGCCTTCGCCCGGCGCATCGACGCCTACCTGGTGAGCGTCGCCGACCGCATCCGCACGAACGCCGGATTCGCGGACTACGTACGGCTGGCGGAGTCCCGCCGTCGCGATTTCAAGGCGATGCGACTGGACGAGTTCGAACTCACCCTGCCCGTCACCAACATCCCCGCCGCCGCCCCCCGACTGGCGATGGCCGAGGACGCCACCGTCACCCGAAGGAGACCGTCGTGAGCACCATCAGCTCCTACGACCCGCCCGGTAACCTCACCGACCTGGACGACACCGGACGCAAGGCCTGGAACGACTTCGTCACCAGCAACATCGACCGGGCCGTCAAGGGCCCCGACGACAGCCAGGCCCTCCACGACAGCCCGCGCAGCCAGTACTACGACCTCACCACCACCGACACCGCCGCCGACTCCACCGTGGCGACCGTCTCCTGGACGGCCTTCCCACGCCGGATCAAGGTGACCTCGACCGGCGACTCCCAGCGCTGGCAGCGCGCGGACGCGAGCCGCGACGTCCAGGACGAATACTGCGAGTGGAGCGTCGCCCGCGACCCTGCATCGGGGAAGATCACCCAGGTCATGTTCACCTGCGAGGGCCCCGAGTACTGGGACCTGCTCGCACGGTCGAGCCCGGACACCGTCCTCCAGCTCTACCGCACCCACATCGGCCCGAACGTCCAGCAGAGCGACCTGTTCGGACCCGACGGCAGCTACCGGCCCCGCAACCGCTGGAACGACTCCACCGCCCACGGGGCGATGCACCTGATCCAGGCGGCCAACACGCTCAGCGCCGAGATCGAGCTCGCCGCCGCGGCCACCATCGTGCGGGTCGTCAACGGTGTCGAGCTGACCACCGAGCAGGAGCTCATCCAGTGCAGCAAGTACGGTGAGCCGGAGCGCAACAGCGACCCGCACATCGGCGCGGCCGTGAACGCGCTCGCCCGGCAGAAGGCCGACATCGCCCTGGCCAACCCCGTCGGGCTCTACTTCGACGACCTGGCCACGGACGGCTGGGCCGCCCCGGACGGCTCCGACCCGAAGAGCTACTGGACCTACCAACGCGGCGACGCCGCCCACCCGGTGCGGGCGCTCTACCAGGTACCGGCGAACAAGGGCTTCACGGTGGGGGACATCACCATCAACGGCACGCCGATCCGGTTCGGCGCGCAGATCGCGGACTTCATCACCATCAAACTCTCCGCCGTCGCCTGCCGGTTCGGCCAGAGCACCACCCAGCCGCAGACCGCCTGCGTGGAGTTCCCACCGGCGTCCGCCGGGCCGACGCTCACCACGAGCGCCCGGTCGGAGCCCGGCCACCGCAGCCCGCTCTCCGCCCCCGGGGCCCCGGCCACCCGGCGCCGCTGATCGCCCTGGCCTGGTTCCGCCCGAGCGCCTCGGTCCGCCCTGTGCGGCCCGGGGCGCTCCCATGCGCGGGAACCGCCACCTCTCCGCCGACGAAGGCCTCGCCGACCAGGCACTCGTCGAAGGGCTCTACGACATCCTCGACCGCGAACCCGGCGCCGACCGCATCATCGTCACCGCCAAGATCGACCACCGCAATCGCGCCGGCAAGCGCCTCACGGAGCGCAACGGCCTCCAAGACCTGCGCCGGGCGCCGGAACTGACCTGCGGACGAACGGGTCGAGCGGGGCGGTGCTCGGACGTTGATCCTGCGTTGATCGGGGGGTGACAGCGTACGGGTGCCGCCGAAAACTCGGTCGGAAGCTTGGTAGAGAGGCACATTCGGATGTTCAAGCACCGCAGCAGCACCCGTATCGCAGCCCGGCTCGCCTCGGTGGCGGTGGCCGTCGGGCTGGCCGTCCTGCCGCAGGTCGGCGCCTCGGCGCAGGCCCAGTCGCGGGCGGCGACGCAGGCTCACACCCAGGTGCAGGCCGGCCAGGCGACCGGTGGCGGCACCGCGACGGGCGGCGGCAGCGACATCAAGGAGTGGAACGGCACCGGCGCCTAGTCCGTGCCCCGCACGATGGGCAGGCAGATCTGGCACGACTCACGCCTCGGCCGGCAGTGCGACCAGCTCGCCGAGGAGGGTGGCCACGTCGGCGGCGTCCGGGAGGCCGAGGCGTTCGAAGATGGCGTGCGCCTCGTGCAGCCGGGCCCGGGAGGCGTCGGGGCGGCCGAGTTCGGCGAGGGAGCGGCCGAGGACGACCAGTGCGTACCCCTGGTCGCGCTGGGCGCCGGTCTCCACGGTGATCGCCAGGGCCGCCTCGGCCTCCGCCGCCGCCTGTTCCGGCCGGGAGAGGGCCAGCAGGGCCTCCGCAAGGCGCACGCCCGCCAGGGCCTCCCGATCGCGGCGGCCGGCGGTGGCGGCGAGGGCCCGGCACTCGCGGCAGCGGTCGGCGGCCTCCTGATAGCGGCCCAGGCCGTGCAGGGCGAGGCCCAGCACGTAGAGGGTGTACGCGGTGTTGGCGGTGTCACCGAGCGCGCGCACCTCGGGGAGGACCTGCCCGCAGGTCTCGGCCGCCTCGGCCGCCTGACCGTGCCGCACCCGGGCCAGCGCGGCGTTGACGGTGCCGGCCACCGCGCCGGAGCGGTGGCCCAGTTGGCGGGCCAGCTCGACCGACTCCTCGAAGCGGCGGATCGCCTCCTCATTGCGGCGCAGCGCCTGGGCGATCAGACCGAGGTTGTTGAGCACCTGACGGAGGATGACGGTGTCCCCGGCCGCCCGGCTGGCCCGCTCCGCGAGCTCGGCCTCGGT
The DNA here is from genome assembly GCF_042883685.1 of Kitasatospora sp. NPDC058190. Taxonomy (NCBI): domain Bacteria; kingdom Bacillati; phylum Actinomycetota; class Actinomycetes; order Kitasatosporales; family Streptomycetaceae; genus Kitasatospora; species Kitasatospora sp. NPDC058190. The sequence continues at coordinate 17,753 of NZ_JBHVVI010000117.1, read as the reverse complement.
GCGGGCCTCGTCCAGCCGGGTGGCGGCGAGTCGGAGGCCGCAGAGCAGGAACCGGGCCCGGCCTTCGGCGAAGCGCTCGCCGGCCGTGGTGGCGGCGCCGATCAGGGCGAGGGCCGCGGCCTCCAGCCGGCCGCCGAGTTCGCCCGGGCCGAAGGGGCTGAGCGCGATCAACAGGTCGGTCGCGGCACGGAGTTGGTCGGCCGGGCCGGCTTCGGTGGCCAGCCGGCCCGCCAGGGCGATGGCGCCGGGGTTCTCCGCCCGGACCCAGGCCCGCGCGGCGGGCAGATCGGCGAGCACCGGCCCGGGGAGTGCGGGCGAGTCGCCACCGAGCGCCCCGGCCACCGGGTCCCCCGGCACCGCGAGCTGGAACGCCGTACGGGCGCCGGCCAGCAAGTGGCCCAGCAGTCGGCCGCGCGCCGCCCCGGATTCGGCCCCCTGGGCCCGGGAGGTGCGGCGGGCGAAGCCGCGTAGCAGGTCGTGGTAGCGGTAGCGGCCGGCGGTGAGCGAGTCGAGCATGGCGGCGTCCACCAGGGACTCCAGCAGCTCCTCGGCCTCCTCCGGCCCGAGGTCCAGCAACGCCGCGGCGGCGTCCAGGCCGACGTCCGGGCCCTCGGCCCAGGCGGCCAGCCGGAAGGCGCGGGCCTGTTCCGGGGTGAGCTGGCGGTAGCCGAGTTCGAAGGCCGCGTCGACGGCCAGGTCCCCCATCCGCAGCTCGTCGATCCGGCGCTGTTCGTCGGCGAGCCGTTCACTGAGGCTGGCGATGGTCCAGCGCGGGCGGGCGGCCAGCCGGGCGGCGGTGATCCGGACCGCGAGCGGCAGGTAGCCGCAGGCCGCCACCAGGTCCAGCGCCGCTTGCGGTTCGGCGGCCAGGCGCTGTTGCCCGATCACCCGCCCGAGCAGGTCGACGGCCTCCTCGGGGGTGAAGACGTCCAGGTCCAGCTGGAGGGCGGTGGGCAGGCTGGTCGGGCGGGCGCGGCTGGTGACCAGTGCGGCGCAGTCGGGCGAGCCGGGCAGCAACGGGCGGATCTGCGCGGTGTCGCGGACGTTGTCGAGGACGACCAGCAGGCGTCGGCCGTCGGTCAGCGACCGGAACAACGCGGTGCGGTCGGCGATGGTGTCCGGCACGGCCTCGGGGCGGGTGCCGAGCGCGGTCAGGAAGCCGGCGAGCACGTCGGCGGGGCCGGCCGGGAGGGCGTCGGCGCCGCGCAGGTCGGCGTAGAGCTCGCCGTCGGGGAAGGCCGCGCGGGTGCCGTGGGCGGCGTGCACGGCCAGCACCGTCTTGCCGACACCGCCCATACCCACCACGGAGACCACGGGCAGCGCGTCCCGGGTGGGCACGGTGAGGGCGGCCCGGATCGCCTCGACCTGGGCCGACCGGCCGATGAAGTCACCGGGGGCGGGCGGGAGTTGGGCGGGTCGGGGCAGACCGGCGGGGGCCGTGGCCACCACCGCGGACTCGGCCGTCGCGGGCGGCTCGTCCACCGGCTGGGCCTCCTCCGCGGACTCCTCGCCGTTCAGGATCCGCCGGTGCAACTCGGCCAGCTCGGGGCCCGGTTCCACGCCGAGCTGGTCCACCAGCACCTCGCGCACCCGGCGGAACGCCGCCAACGCGTCCGCCTGCCGCCCGCTGCGGCTCAGCGCCCGCATCAGCAGGCCGTGCGGCCGCTCGCGCAGCGGGTGCTCGGTGGTCAGCGCGGTCAGCTCGGGTACGCAGCGCGCGGCCCGGCCGAGCGCCAGGTCGAGCGCTATCCGCTCCTCCAACAGCGCGAGCCGCAACTCCCCGAGCCGGTCACGCTGCCGCTGGGCGTACGGGCCGGGGATTCCGGCCAGCGGTTCGCCCTGCCACAACTCCAGCGCCTCATTGAGCAGTTCACGTGCCTGCCCGGGACGCCCGGCGGCAGACTCGGCCTCGGCGCGAGCGGCCAGCCGCTCCGCCTGCTGGGCGTCCACCGCATCCGGGGGCAGCACCAGCCGGTAGCCGTCGCCGAGCGAGACCAGGACGGCGGGCGTGCCCTGGCCGGGTTCCAGCAGTTTGCGCAGCCGCCAGGCGTACGTGCGGACCGTGGTGGTCGCGGCCTGCGGCGGCTCCTCCCCCCAGAGCGCCTCGATCAGGTCGGCGGCCCCAGCCGCTCCACCCGGGCGCAGCAGCAGGACGGCGAGCATCGCCTGCTGCTGCGGGCTGCCGAGCCGCAGCGCCGTGCCGTCGCGCCGGCCGCGCATCGGTCCCAGTACCGAGAACCTGAGTTCCGCCCATCCCTCGCCCACGCTTGTGCCCCCACAGCTCGGCCACGGGTCACGCGGCCGTCGATCTTCGTTGGTGTCGCACAGACTAGGCAGACGAGCGGCCCCCTGCCGAGTACCAGCCGCCTTCCGGCGTGGGTGCGTTGATCGGGCGTCGATCGGGGGCGTGGCGGCGTTGACCTTCGGTTGATCGAGTGTTGATCGCGCCCGCCTAATGTTTCCGATGTCAGAGGGACCGTGGAGCCTACGGAACGTCGGTCAGGCGGGACGCCTGCCCTGCCCTCGAAAACTCGTTGGATTCCATGAAAGGTGGTTCGCCGTGAACGACATCCTGGAGCCCGACGTCCTGGAGATCCGCGCCCCCGCCCAGGAGGGGACCGAGGCCCGGCACGCAGCCGCCGGCGGTTCCCGGCCCTTCTCCTGCAGCTCGACCCACAACTCGCGCTGCTGAGACTGATCCGACCTATCCGACTCCCGGTGCGGCGGCACATCCCCCGGCCGCCGCACCGGGTTCTCTCGGCCCTCCTTCCCCCGCTTCCCGATCTCCCTCCCCGTTTCCGATCGTCCCTCCCCGTTCGCTTCCCCCGTCGCTCCCCTCGGTAGGAGACCCCGCCATGTCGGACACGCCGACCTTCGCCTGCGGCGAGGTCGCCCTGCTACGGGCCGCCGTCCGGCCTGCCCGCGCCTTACCCGAAGCCCCCGCCCCGCACGGATCCGACCTCGACCAGCTGAACGCGGCCCTCGCGGACCCCCTGCTGCGCGAGGCCGTCGCCGTGTCCAGCCCCTCGCTGAGCCGGGTGCTCGACCGGGTCGAGGCCGGTCTGCCGGTGATGCCCAAGCAGATGCGCAAGGCGGCCCGCGCGGTCACCCGGTACCGGCTGCGGATGTCCGACCGGGCCACCCCGTTCGGCCTGATGGCCGGGGTCGCCACCGCCCGCTTCGCCGACCGGCCCGCCGTGCGCTGGGGCGGGCGTCCGCGCAAGGCGGCCCGGCCCGACCAGGAGTGGCTGACCGGGCTGGTCGCCGCGCTGGAGCGCGAGCTGCCGGTGCTACGCGGGCTGCGGGTGACCGCCAACGACCTGTGCCAGGTGCGCGGCGACCGGCTGGTGCTCCCGCACCTCCCGGCGCCCGGCACCGAGCAGCGCACGGCCGGGCGGGAGCAGTCGATCCGTCACACCGCGACGATCCGCACCGTGCTGGACCACGCCGCCGAGCCGCTGCGGTGGACCGAGCTGCACCGGGCCGTCACCATCGCGCACCCCCAGGTGGACGGCGCGGCGGTGGACTGGCTGCTCGGCGAGCTGGTGCGCACCCAGGTCCTGCTGACCGACCTGCTGCCACCGCTGGAGCAGCCGGACCCGATCGGGCACCTGCTGGCCAGGCTGCCCACCCTTCCGATCGCGACCGAACTACGCGCCGTACAAGACCAGTTGGCATCGTACGAGCGCACCGCGCCCGGCGAGGGCCTGCCCCGGTGGCGGGCGCTGACCGAGCGGATGCGCCGATTGCACCCGGCCGAGCGACTGGTACAGGTGGACCTCGGCCTCGACGTCGACGTGCGGCTGCCGCCGGACGTCCGCACCGAGGTCGAGCGCGCCGCGCACGTGCTGTGGGCGGTCTCGGCGGGCCGCCCGGGACCGGCACACCTGCGGCAGTACCACGAGGACTTCATGGAGCGGTACGGGCTGGGCCGCGCCGTGCCACTGCTCGAACTGCTCGACCCCGAGCGCAGCCTCGGCGCGCCCGCGGGCTACCAACTGCCGCGCAGCACCCGCCCGCTGCGGCCCGGCGAGCCCGCCGATCCGCGCGACGAACTACTGCTCGCGCTCGCCCAGCGCGCCGCCGCGAGCGGTGAGCGCGAGCTGCTGCTCGACGACGGGCTGCTGGCCCGGCTCAGCGGCACCGGCACCACCCCTCCGCCCTCGCTGGACCTGCTCGCCGAGCTGCGGGCCGACTCACCCGAGGCGCTCGCGGATGGCGACTTCACCCTGGTGGTGAACGGGATCGGCGCCACCGCCGGGGCGATGGCGGGCCGCTTCGCGCACCTACTCGGCGACGCCGGCCGGCCGCTGACCGAGGCGGTGCGCGCCCTGCCCACCGACAACCCGGAGGCCGTCCGCGCCCAGCTCGCCTTCCGCACGCCCCGCGCGCACACCGGCAACGCGGCCCGGGTGCCGCGGGTGCTGCCGTACATCGTCCCGCTCGCCCGGTTCGCCGACCGCGCGGACCCGGGCACCCTCGGCCTGACCGACCTCGCGGTGGTCGCCGACCATGACCGGCTCGCGGTGGTCTCCCGCCGGCTCGGCCGCGAGGTGGTGCCGACCGTGCCGCACATGCTCGCCACCGATGTGCACGCGCCCAACGCGGCCCGGCTGCTGGACGAGCTCTCGCGCGGCAGCTCCGCCGCCCGGCCGCGCTGGCGCTGGGGCGCCGCCGAGTCGCTGCCCTTCCTGCCCCGGGTGCGCTACGGGCGCACGGTGCTCAGCCCGGCCCGCTGGCGCCCCGAGGAGCCGGGACTGCGCGACGGCGACCTGCCGTACGAGCGGTGGTCGGCGCAGCTGGAGCAGTGGCGGCGCCGTTGGCGGGTGCCGCGCGTGGTGCAGAGCGTGAGCCGCGACCAGCGCCTCACCCTCGACCTGGCGGACGAGCGCCACCGGGAGCTGCTGCGCCACGCGTGGACCGGCAGCGCCGACGGATTCCTCCAGGAGGCACCCGAGCGGCCGGCCGGCTGGCTGGGCGAGGGCGGCCACACCAACGAGCTGGCCTTCGCCCTCATCCGTCGCTCCCCCGGCACGGCCCGCACCCCGGCCGTGGCACCGCCCCGACGGCGGACCGTGCACGGCCCCGGCTCGACCTGGCTGTACGCCAAGCTCTACTGCTCCACGGCCCGCCAGGACGACCTGCTCAGCCAGGAGCTGCCCGCGCTGCTGGAACACCTCCCCGCCGCGGTCGACCGCTGGTTCTTCATCCGCTACCTCGACCCGGATCCGCACCTGCGGCTGCGCTTCCACGGCGACCCGGCCGCGCTCTGCGCCGACCTGCTGCCCACCCTCGGCGCCTGGGCCGACCGCCTGGCCACCGCCGGACTCGCCGACCGGCTGGTCCTGGACGGCTACGAACCGGAGTTGGAGCGCTACGGCGGCCCGGCGGCGATGGCGGCGGCCGAGCGGGTGTTCGCGGCGGACAGTCGCTCCTGCCTGGAACAGGTACGGCTGCTGCACGAACACCGCCTGGACGTCCACCCGTTGACCCTCGCCGCCGCCAACTACGTCGACCTGGCCCACCACTTCGGCGACCTCGGCCTGCTCGCCCGGCTCTACCGCGCTGCCGAACGGCACGAACTGCCGTCATCCGTACGGGAACAGGCCAAAACGCTGATCGACCCCGGCGGCCACTGGACCGAACTCGGCCGGCTGCCGGGCGGCAGTGAGCTGCTCGCTTCCTGGGACGAGCGGGCCGCCGCCCTGGCCGCCTACCGCGCACGGCTGGACGAGGAGTGGAGCGGCCCCGACACGGCGCTCGGGGCGCTGCTGCGCATGCACCACAACCGGCTGATCGGCGTGGACCGCACGGGCGAGGAACGCTCGCTCGCCCTGGCACGGCGGACGGTGCGGGCGTACCAGGGGCGATGAGGCTCAGCGGTACCAGGAGCGGATCGCGTCCGCGGTCTCCCGTACGTCGGCGTTGCCGGCGCGGATGCGGGCGGCGAGGTCGACGGCCTGCTTGGGTTCGGCGGTGACGATGACGCCGGAGGCGCTGAGGTAGGAGGCGGCGACCACGGCGGCGAAGTGCTCGTTGCCGGACTCCAGCGCCGGGACGCGGATCAGCTGGTGCATCAGCGCGGCGGCGCGCTGATGGACGGCCTCGTACACGGGCACGTCCATGACGGCGTCGGCGTGCCTGGCCACCGCGGCGGCCAGGGTGCCGTAGTCGGTGATGTCCGGGTCGCCCGGCAGGAACTGGTGGGCGATGTCCAGCAGCCAGACCCGGTCGATCCGCAGGATCACGCCGCGTCCGCCGTGGCCTCGCGGGTGCTCCGCGGGTACGGCCCGAACTCCGCCTCGAACGTGGGCCCCCAGGCCTGCGCGAAGTGCGCGGCCGCGGTCAGGAACCGCTCACGCCGCTCGTCCGCCTCCTCCGCCAGCACCTTGCGCGCGTAGTCCGGCAGGCTCATCCCGGCCGCCTCGGCGCGCTGCTCCAGGGCCTCGTGCAGGGCGTCGTCCAGGCGGACGTTCAGCTGCTTCATAGCGGCGAGCGTAGCGCCGCCTAGTGTCCGCTACAAGATGGGCTCAGAGGAGTCAGCCACACTCACGCCCGCCCGCTCCTGCCAGCCGTCGTCCCGCCGGTCCTCGACCCGGACGTCCAGGGCGGGCCAGTGCGCCGCCCACCGGACCAGCCGGTGCGCGTCCACCGGGCTCTGTGGGACCAACGAGGCGTCCGGCAGGAAGGTCACACAGGTGCCGGTGGTGCCGTCGGGCTCGATCGGGTCGAGGCCGGTCACCGGGATGCCGTGCTCGTAGCGCTGGGTCCAGGCGCCGTTGCGGCGGCGGTTGGTGTGGAGCAGCCGGGTGCTGAGCGCCGCGACGACGGACATGCCCCGGCGCGGCCGCCCGTCCGGGAGCCGCTCCGCCGCGGGGGAGGCCTCCGAGGAGTTCTCCGTGGAGTCCTCCGGCGAGCCCTCCGGCGAGTTCTCCGGGGAGTCGAAGAAGCGCAGGTCCTTGGTCGCCATGACCGGCTTCTTGACCACCTCTCCGCGCTCGTCGACCCGGGTGTCGGTACCCCGCCCGTCGTCCCGCACGGAGACCGAGCCGTCGGCGTGCAGGGTGACGACGCATCGCCCCGCGCCCCGGCCGGCCGCCTCGTCGGCCGCGTACGCGAGCACCTCCAGCACGAGGTGCTCCACCCCGCCCGGCGCGAAGCCCCCGGCGTCGCGGCGGATGCCGGCGAGGTGCTCCGCGTCCACGGCGGCGGCCCAGTCGTGGGTGGTGTTGATCCAGGTGGTCCTTGATCCGTCCATCCGAGGAGTATCCCCCAGCGACGGCCGTCACCCCGCTCCGGCCCCCGCCACCGGCTGGTCGCCCAACGCACTGTGCCGGTACAGGACTTGCCGTCCGGCGCGGGCCCTCACCGGCAGCCCGGTCGCGTGCGGCACCCGTGCGCGTCGGAGCATCCGCCAAGCCTCCACCGGGAACCCGGCCTTGATCCTCCACCGCCCGGCTGCGATCATCCACCTGACGTGGAATCAGGTTCGCGTCGCAAACGGGGAACGACGGGGAAACAAGGAGAAACATCCGTGATCGTCGTGACGGGCGCCACCGGTACGGTCGGCTCCAAGGTGGTCGTGGGGCTGCGTGAGCGTGGCCAGGCGGTTCGAGCGCTGGTGCGCGCCGGGTCGGAGGGCCCGGCCGAGTGGGACGAGGCGGTCGAGCGGGTGGCCGCCGACTTCACCGACCCGGACTCGCTGGACGCGGCCCTCGCCGGGGCCGACACCGTCTACCTGCTGGTGGCGGTGCACCCGGAGATGGCCGCCCACGAACGGAACGTGATCGACGCCGCCGTCCGTACGGGCCGCTGCCCGCGGATCGTGCTGCACGCCGCGGCCGGCGTCGAGTACCGGCCGGAGGGCGTGCGCTTCGTCGGCGCGCACGTCGCGGGCCTGGACCACCTGAAGGCCTCCGGCCTGCCGTGGACGGTGCTCGGGCCGAACGGCTTCTACCAGAACTTCCTCGGGATGGCCGAGTCGGTCAAGGCCGGCACCCTGGCCGTGCCGGGCGGCGAGGCCGCGGTGTCGTACGTGGACGCCCGGGACGTCGCGGCGGCCGCCGTCGAGGTACTGGCCACCGACGGGCACGAGGGCGCGGTCTACACCCTGACCGGCCCGGCCGGGCTCACCCATGGGGAACTGGCCGAGCAGCTGACCGCCGTCGCGGGCCGCCCGGTGTCGTACACCGCGCTCGCGCCGGAGCAGGCGCTGGCCGGGATGCTCGGCGCGGGCTGGCCGGCGTGGCGGGCCGAGGGCATGGTCGAGCTGTACGGGCTGTACGCGGCCGGGCAGGCCTCGGCGGTCAGCTCGGACGTGGAGAAGCTGACCGGCCGCCGGCCGCGCTCCTTCGCCGAGTTCGTCGCGGAGCACGCGGACGTCTTCCGCGACTGAGGCACCGCCATCGCCTGACAGCCGTGCGGGCGCGCCGTCACTCCACCGCGACGGCGCGCTCCCGGTCCCAGCGGCGGTCCGACAGCGCCGGAGCCAGCGCCCCCAGCATCACCCCCGCCGTGAGCGCGAACGCCCACCGGTACCCCGTCCCTCCCGCGACCGCCCCGAAGGCCGACGCGCCGACGCCCATCGCCCCGTCGTAGGCGACGTTCCACAGCGCGGTGACGGTCCCGAACCCGGCCGCCGGCACCCGCTCGTACATCAGCGCCAGCGTGGCGTTCTGCGCGACGCCGAAGCCGAGGCCGAACACCGCGGCCCCTGCCACCACGGCCACCGCACTGCCCGTCCAGGCCAGCAGCAGCACCCCGCCCGCAGAGGCCAGCAGCGCGGGCAGCACCAGCCGGGCCGCGCCGCGCCGGTCCCCGTACCGCCCGGCCAGCCAGCGGCCCAATGTGGCGGCGCCCGGCTGGACGAACAGCGCCACCGCGACGGCGCCCGCGGACGGCACGGCCAGCGGCAGGAAGGTCACGATGATCCCGGCCCCCAGCGCCGTCGAGGCGAACACCACGGCCGGGCGCAGCAGTCCGCCGGAGCGCAGCCCCTGCCGGATGCCGACGGTCGCTCCGCCCGTACGGTCGCGCTCGGGCAGGGCGGGGACGGACGCGACCGCGACCAGCGGGCCCGCCGCGCCGATCACGAACACCCAGCCGTAGCCGATGTGTTGGGCCAGCCAGACGCCGAGCGGCAGTCCGAGCACGGCGGGCACGCCGGAGACCAGGCCGACCAGTGCGAGGCCCTCGCCACGCCGCTCGGCGGGGATCAGCGAGGCGGTCAGCGCTCCGCCCGCGACCAGGGTGATCGCGAAGCCGAGGCCGCGCAGCAGGCAGACCGCGACCACCGCCGCCATGCTCCCGGTCAGGGCGAGCACCAGCGCGGGCGCACCCAGCATCCCCAACCCGGCGGCCAGCACCGGGCGGTAGCCGTAGCGGGCGGTCAGCGTGGGGGTGAGGAACTCGCCCACCACGGTGGCGAGCATCAGCGCGCCGGTGGCCAGGCCCGCCGCGTGCTCGCCGCCGCCGGATTCCTGGGCGTACAGCGGGACGGTGGACAGCAGTAGGTTGAAGCCGATCGATCCGCCGAGCAGGGAGACGAAGCGCACCAGCAGGGCCCTGGTCATCAGCGGCGGACGGGCCGAAGCGGATTCTCGGGACTGGGAGTTGGCCATCGTGGTCACCTGCAGACGGTACCGGGCACCGCGCCGGACCGCCGGTGCGAACCGGCCGCCGTCAACGATGCGTCAAGATCCCCCTTCACACGCCTTACCGCGCGGGCCGGGCGGGCGCATACTGTGCTGCGCGCGACGCGCCGCGGCGACAGGGCCACTCCGGACCCGGCCCGGCCGCGCCGCGACGGGGAGAAGGTAGAACAGGCGTGGCAGTACTCGTGATCGTCGTCGTGGTCGTCCTGCTCTGGCTGATGACCGGCGTGCGGGTGGTGCAGCAGTACGAGCGCGGCGTGGTCTTCCGGCTGGGCCGGGTGCGCGGGTCGGCCCGCCAGCCGGGCCTGACCCTGCTGGTGCCGCTGCTCGACCGGATGCGCAAGGTGAACGTCCAGGTCGTCACCATGCCGGTGCCCGCCCAGGAGGGCATCACCAAGGACAACGTCTCGGTGAGTGTCGACGCGGTGCTGTACTTCCGCGTGGTCGAGCCGATCAAGGCCACCGTGGACGTGCAGAACTACAACTTCGCCATGCTGCAGGTCGCCCAGACCTCGCTGCGCTCGGTCATCGGCAAGAGCGAGCTGGACGACCTGTTGTCCGGCCGGGAGCACCTGCACCAGGGCCTGGAGGTCATGCTGGAGAGCCCGGCGGCGGGTTGGGGCGTGCACATCGACCGGGTGGAGATCAAGGACGTCAGCCTGCCCGACTCGATGAAGCGCTCGATGGCCCGTCAGGCCGAGGCCGACCGTGAGCGCCGCGCCCGGATCATCACCGCCGACGGCGAGTTCCAGGCGGCCGCCAAGCTCGCCGAGGCGGCCGGGATGATGGCCGACACCCCGGCGGCGATGCAGCTGCGCATGCTGCAGACCGTGGTCGAGGTGGCCGCCGAGAAGAACTCGACGCTGGTACTGCCGTTCCCGGTGGAGCTGCTGCGCTACTTCGAGGCCTCCACGGCACGCATCGCCGAGGGCGCCGACGCCCCGTCGCAGGCCCCGGCCGGGGCCGCGTCCCGAGAAGTGGTGTAGTTGTCGTGCGCCAACGGTCATGCGGTGGGCGGTAGTTCGTCACGAGCGTGCTCACCGGGGTCAGTGCGACACTTGATCTCGCGGTTGATCCGCTCCAGGGGGTTGGTGAACTGGATCCAGTGCCCTGAGTCCTTGATCCGTCGTCATTCAACGCATGGGAGGTCCTGGGCCGAAGCCGGCGAGCCGGTGTTGTCGGATCACGAGCGACAGGTGCTCGGTGCGTGGGTGCGCGAGCCACCGGCACGGCCGGAGCCGCCCCGCGGCCACTGAGCCCCACTCGAGCCCGGCGGCCGCCACCCAGCGGGGTGGAGGCCACCGTTGCCCCCGAGGATCAGCAGCCGGCCTCGTTCATCCGTCCAGACCTCGCCGAGGCCGACCTTCTTTCCCGTGTTCGTTCCGCTGTCGAAGTTCTCATGCTTGGCGCTCGCCCCTTTGACCCTCCGGACCATCGCCAACGGATCATCCGAACGAGAAGGCCCCGGCGCGGGCAGACGGCCCCGGCCATCCCGCCGCAGGCGCCCGTCGACAGCGGCTGACGACGACTGGCCGACCCGGATCGTTCCCGGGTCGGCCATAGGTCTGCTCTATGACGTCATAGAGCAGCACCGACTACACCCCCGCGCGACCAGCGGGTTGGCTGCAAGGGTCCAGACCATTGGCCTCCCGCTGCGCCCGACCGGAGGAACCGCCCGCATGACCCGCCCGATCAGAGTCGCGATCGTCGGAGCCGGCCCCGCCGGCATCTACGCCGCGGACGCCCTGCTGAAGTCCGACGCCGCCCAGACGCCGGGCGTCTCGATCGACCTGTTCGAGCGGATGCCCGCCCCGTTCGGCCTGATCCGCTACGGGGTCGCCCCCGACCACCCCCGCATCAAGGGCATCGTCACCGCCCTGCACCAGGTGCTCGACAAGCCCCAGGTCCGGCTGTTCGGCAACGTGGACTACCCGTCCGACCTCGCCCTGGACGACCTGCACCGCTACTACGACGCCGTGGTCTTCGCCACCGGCGCGACGGCCGACCGGGCGCTCGGCATCCCCGGCATCGACCTGGACGGCTCGTACGGCGCGGCGGACTTCGTCTCCTGGTACGACGGCCATCCGGACGTACCCCGCAGCTGGCCGCTGGAGGCCGAGAAGGTCGCCGTCCTCGGCGTCGGCAACGTCGCCCTGGACGTCGCCCGGATCCTCGCCAAGACCGCCGACGAGCTGCTGCCCACCGAGATCCCGCCGAACGTCCACGAGGGCCTGAAGCGCAACCGGGCCGTCGAGGTCCACGTGTTCGGCCGCCGGGGCCCGGCGCAGGCCAAGTTCAGCCCGATGGAGCTGCGCGAGCTGGACCACTCCCCCACCATCGAGGTGATCGTCGCCCCCGAGGACATCGAGTACGACGACGGCTCGATCGCCGAGCGCCGCGCGGTCAAGCACGTCGACCTGGTCGCCTCGACGCTGGAGAACTGGGCGATCCGCGACGTCGGCGACCGCCCGCACCGGGTCTACCTGCACTTCTTCGAGTCCCCGGTGGAGGTGCTGGGCGCGGACGGCCGGGTGGCCGGCCTGCGCACCGAGCGCACCGAGCTGGACGGCACCGGCAACGTCCGCGGCACCGGCCGCTTCACCGACTGGGACGTCCAGTCCGTCTACCGGGCCGTCGGCTACTACTCGGACGAGCTGCCCAAGCTGCCCTTCGACCCGGTCACCGGCACCGTCCCGCACGAGGCCGGACGCGTCCTGGAGGGCGACGGCTCGCACCACACCGCCACCTACGTCACCGGTTGGATCAAGCGCGGCCCGGTCGGCCTGATCGGCCACACCAAGGGCGACGCCAACGAGACCGTGGCCTGCCTGCTGGCGGACCACGCCGCCGGCGAGCTGCCCGGCGCGGTCGAGCCGGACCCGGCGGCGGTCGAGGAGCACCTGCGCGGGCGGGGCGTCCGCTACACCATCTGGGAGGGCTGGCAGCTGCTCGACGCCCACGAGCGCGCGCTCGGCGAGGCCGAGGGCCGGGAGCGGGTCAAGGTGGTCGAGCGCGAGGAGATGCTCCGCCACAGCGGGGCGTGACAGCGCCTTACGGGCGGACGATCGGCAGCAGCACCTCGTCCACGATCGCCGCCGGGTCGAGGTTCACGCTGTCTCCCCCGCACATCTTGATCCGGTACAGCATCAGCGCCGGGACCACGTCGGTGACCAGCGGGGTGACCGCCCCCGGGCGGACCTCGCCCCGGGCGGTGCCCCGGTCGAGCACCTCGGCGATCAGCGCGGTGGTGGGCCCGACCACCCGCTCCAGCACAAGCTCGAGGAAGGCGTGCGCGCGCTGGTGGTCGAGCTCGCTCATGATCGCCCGGACGGCTGCGCCCAGCTCGCTGAACATCGCGGTGCGCAGCCCGGTCACCACCTCCAGGAGGTCCCCGCGCAGGCTGCCGGTGTCCGGAGCGGGGCCGGCCGGGGGCAGGCTGGCCCGCAGCGCGTCCATGACCAGTTCCTCCTTGGAGGACCAGCGGCGGTAGAGCGCGGCCTTGCCGGTCTGCGCGGCGGCGGCGACGCCCTCCATGGTGAGTCGCGCGTAGCCGTCGGTAGTGAGCTGCTGGAGGGCAGCCTCGTAGATGGCGCTCTCCAGCACCTCGCCGCGCCGCCGGAGCGGGGCGGCCGCCGTCGCTGCGCGCGCAGGGCCGTTTTCAGCGGACATGGCTGCGCACCTTCCGGGGGGGGTTCCTGTGCTCCAGGCCTCCTACCAATGTTAGTAAACGAACTCGTTCCCTCCCAAGCACCGTGCGGGGCCTCCTGGGGCGGTGCCCGGTCCCGGAAGCCGGGGACACCGGTGTCGGCGACCACAAATCCCATGAAGCAATCAGATGACCTGTACACATACAGGTGTTCGCGGCGCTGTTCGCGTGACTCCGGCGCGCCGCCACCCCGACGACGGGCTGCCGGTCCACCACCCCGCCCTGGCCCGGGCCCGCCGGAACCGGCTACGTCCACTTCGGCTTCGCCGAGGCCCTCGAATCAATCTACCCGGACGTCCGCAAGGCCCTCACCGAACTGCGCACCAACGGCCAGACCGCCTGGCTCACCGGCCACAGCCTCGGCGGCGCCCTGGCGATGCTCGCCGCCGCCCGCCTCACCCTGGAGGATCCGCGACTCACCGCCGACGGCGTGTGCACCTTCGGCCAGCCCCGCACCTGCGACCACCTGCTCACCGCCGCCTACAACAAGGCGCTCAAGGGCCGCAGTTACCGCTTCGTCAACCACAACGACATCGTCCCGCAGCTCCCGCCCGAGCCGACCTTCACCCACGTCGACGCCCTGCGCTTCATCGACTCCGCCGGTACGGTCCACGAGGGCGCCAGCGGCCTCCTGGCGGGCGTCGCCAACCGCGCCAAGGGCCTGACCTCCGCCGCCTTCGAGCCCACCGGTGAGGGCGTGCGCGACCACTTCATGCGCAACTACCTGACGGCACTGGAGAAGAACCTCTGACCAGCCACGGTGGCCGACGCCGACACCGGACGTTCGTACGGGTGTCAGCGCCGGCCGCCGCTACTCCGTCCGCAGCGCCACCGCCGTCCCCATCCGGGCCGCCCAGCCCGCCGGGAGCAACGCGCCGCCCACCGCCATCAGCAGACCAGCGAGCAGCAGCGGCGCCAGGACCCATCCGTGGTAGACCGCCAGATCTGCGGTGGGGATCGTCGTCCCGGCGGCGCGGCCCATCTGCGGCACCACATAGCCGTGCAGCGCGATGCCGATGGGGATGCCCGCCAGGCCCGCCACCGCACCGATGCCCGTGACCGAGGTGAGGATCATGGTGACGGTCTGGCGTGGCGTCATCCCGAGGGCGCGGTGGATGCCGAAGTCACGGATCCGTTCCCGGATGTCCAGGAGCACCGTGTTGAGCACCCCGAGCCCGGCCACCGCGACCAGCATCAGGGCGAGGGTGGCGGCCAGTGCGTCCATCGACGCGGCCATGCTGCTCAGGCCGCCGCGGTTCGGCTGGGCGCTGATGCCGTAGGGGGCCAGACGCAGGGTCAGCGCGTCCAGGTAGGACTGCTGATCGGTGCCGAGTGCGAGGTCGATGTCGAACTCGACGGACTCCGGGATGACGCGGGCGTCGAGCCCGTCCAGGGAGCGGGCGTCGGTGAGGATGACCTGGCGGGTGGCGAAGGCCTCACCGACGATGCGGACCCGGGCCTGGTGGCCGTTGGCGGTGAGGGTCACGGTGTCGCCGAGGCGGGTGCCGGTCGCGGTGAGGAAGCCGCCGGGGACGACAACCTGGCCCGGGCCGTCGAACCAGGAGCCGGCGACCATCTGGTACGGGCCCCAGGAGGAGTCACCGGTGTAGGCGACCACCTCGGTCGGCCCGGCCAGGCCGGCCACGGCGACCTTCGTCTGCCCGGTGCGGAAGAAGCGCCGGGTGCCAGGCTGGGCCCTGACAAGGGCGGAGATCGTCTCGGGGTCGGCCTGCCGGACGGGCGGGGCGGCGGCGCCCGGTACTGGCGCGGGCGGCGGCCCGAAGGCCTGCACCACCACCGCGCCGGGCGACTTGCGGTTCATGCCGTCCTGGATGCCGTTCAAGGACAGCGTCAGCCCCAGCGCGAAGGTGACGCCGACGCTGCCCAGCAGGACCGCGGCGATCATCGTCGCGGAGCGGCCGGGCCGGGCGAACGGGCCGCCCAGCCCCAGGCTGACCGGGCGTGGCAAGGGGAGCCGGCCGAGCAGTGCCCGCACCGCCCGGCCTCGACCGGCCCTCGGGGTGCGCCCGGTGGTCAGCGCCTCCACCGGGCGCAGCCGTCCGCCGCGCAGCGCCGGCACCAGGGCGGCCCCGGCGACGGCGGTCAACGCGCCGGCGACGACGGCGAGATCGACCCACGGGGCGATGGTCAGGCTCCCGGTGCCGTACGCGTTCGCGGCCTCGCCCATGACGGGGACGGCGAGCAGGTTGGCCAGCAGCACGCCGACCGGCGCGCCGAGCGAGGCGGGGATCAGCGCCTGCCCCAGGTAGGCCCGGACCACCTGTTCCGGGGTGAAGCCGAGCGACTTCAGGATTCCGATGCGCCGGGTGGCCGCGCTCACGGAGCCGCCCACCACAACGGCGATGACCAGGACCGACATCACCAACCCCAGCGCCCCGAAGGCGACCACGAACGGCACGAAGGTGGCGGAGGACTTCTCGGCGGCCCGCTCGACCGTCAGGTAGGAGCCGGCGGAGGTGATCGCGCCGGGCGGGACGGCCGCGGCCAGCACCGCCCGGTCCGCGCCGATCTGCGCGTCCGTCGCGGCCTCGTGGAAGCGGTAGAGCATCTGGTACCCGGGCCGGGCGCCCGACGGGGCGAGCCGGGCAAGGGTCGCCGGCGGCACCCAGGCGTCGGCGCTGGCGGTCATCGACTCCGCCAGGCCGACCACGGTCAGGCTCGGGCCTCCCGGCAGGTCGGGGAAGGCCAGCCGGTCGCCGACGTCCAGCGGCGCGTTGCGGGCCTCCAGCACCACCTCGCCGGGGCCGTTCGCCCACCGGCCGGAGGCCAGCCGCAGGGCGTCCACCGCTCCTCCGGGTTCGGCCCGGCCGACGATCCGCAGTGACTCCATCTCCCGGCCCACCGGCATCCCGGAGGTGTTCGCCCCGATGCGCGGGCTCACCGACAACACCGGGTACGGCCCGGCCGAGGCCGTCACCCCGGCGGCCCGCGCGGTCGCCGCCACCTGTGCCTCGGTGCTGCGCGCCGGGTCGTACTCGGCCGTCAGGTGCGCCCCGCGCCGCGCCGCGAACGCGGTGTCGAAAGGCGCCCGGGAGGCGATCAGCAGTCCCGCCGCCAGCACCGAGGCGGTCACGGCCGTCAGCACGGTCAGCAGGACCGCCAGGGTCTGCACCCGGCGACGGCCGACCCCGGCCCGGACCACCTTGCCCAGCGCGCTCATGCGCCCACCTCGCTTCGCTCGGCGGTCGCTTCGCTTGACGCGTACCTCTCGATGACGAGCTCGCTCCGCTCGCTCATCGCAGCGCCTCCGCCGACGCCGACGCCCGGACGTCCCGGGCGATCCGGCCGTCGACCAGCTCGATGGTCCGCGTGGCGCACTCCCGGGCCAGCGCCACGTCATGGGTGACCAGCACGATGGTCTGGCCGTCCCGGTGCAGGCCGACCAGCAGATCCCGGACGTCCGCCGCGGAGGCGCTGTCCAGTGCTCCGGTCGGCTCGTCCGCGAGCAGCAGCGCCGGACGGTTCATCAGCGCCCTGGCGACGGCCACCCGCTGCCGCTCCCCGCCGGAGAGCCGTCCGGGGAAGGCCGACGAGTGTCGGGCGATGCCCAGCCGCTCCAGCGATTCGGCGGCCCGGCGCCGGGCCAGGGCCCTCGGCAGGCCCGCCAGCTGGGCGGGCAGCAGCACGTTGTCGGTCACGGTGAGGTCGTCGAGCAGGTGGAAGAACTGGAAGACCATGCCGATCCGCTCACGGCGGTGGCGGGCCAGCGCGGCCTCGCTGAGCCCGTCCAGGCGCAGCCCGGCGACGGTCACCGTGCCCTCGCTGGGCCGGTCGAGCCCCGCGATCAGGTTGAGCAGCGTCGACTTGCCGCTGCCGGAGCGGCCGAGGACGGCGAGCGATTCGCCCGCGGCCACCTCCAGATCGAGGCCGGCCAAGGCGGCTTGGCCGGAGTCGTACTCCTTGCGTACGGCTCGGAGCTCGATGACGAACTCGGTCACGGGGTCCCTCCAGGGATCACAACGGGTCAGCTTCGCCGAAAAAGCTAGGCCTGATGCCGGGTCACCCGCGTCCGGCAAGGTGACGAACCCGGCTCCGCCGCCCCGGGTCCGCCGTGCGGAGGAGGCTGTCGGGCCTCCTCCTCAGGGAGGAGGCCGCGGGTGGGAGGCCGCCTCGTCGGGCGGAGGGATGCGGCGGGGCGGGCCGCTTTGCCAGACTCCGGGCCGTGGATCTTCAACCCCTCACCGATCTCGCCCGCCGCTGGTCCGCCGGGCTCACCGCACTGCGCATCACAGCCGCTCCGCCGCTGCGGCGGAGCGGGTGGTCCTGGGCCGCCGACGCGGCGCTGGCGCTCGCGCTCACCGCCGGGACGGTGGACAGCGCGCTGAGCCGCTCGCCGGTGCGCGTGTCGGAGACCGCGCCGACCCTGGCGGTCG
>NZ_JBHVVI010000116.1:0-26885 GCF_042883685.1 Kitasatospora sp. NPDC058190 | reverse complement strand
CCCACGAACCGGCCGGTTCTCCGGCTACC
Source organism: Kitasatospora sp. NPDC058190 (assembly GCF_042883685.1). Classification (NCBI taxonomy): domain Bacteria; kingdom Bacillati; phylum Actinomycetota; class Actinomycetes; order Kitasatosporales; family Streptomycetaceae; genus Kitasatospora; species Kitasatospora sp. NPDC058190. The sequence continues at coordinate 26,856 of NZ_JBHVVI010000116.1, read as the reverse complement.
GCTTGTTCAACGGCCGGTTCGTGGGCGGCCGGTTCGTCGGCGAAGGAGCCGGGAAGGTGCGCCGCGGTCACCGAGGGGTGCGGCTGTTGCTCGGCGGTCGGCCACGGGTCGTACGGCTTGACGGGCACGGTGTCGGGTCCAGGTCCTGTCGGTTCACGGGGCGGCCACGGATGCCCCCGCCGGTCACTGGCGGACCGGAGGGAGCAGTGGTCGTGCCTGTTCAGCGTCGACGGACGGCGTTCTGTCACACCCCCGAAGCCTGCGCCGTGGAGAGCAGCCGATGACCGAGCAGCGTGCAGCTGTGCCGCACCGCCCGGCCGGCCCGCACCGTGCTGACCAGCCCCGCCCGCCGCAGTGCCCGGGCGTGCTCGGAGGCGCTGGCCACCGAGATGCCCAGTTCCCGGGCGAGCTGGCTGGTGGTCGGCTCGCGCAGGGTCAGCCGCAGGACCGCGGACCGGGTCCGGCCGAGCAGGGCCGCCACCGGCTCGTCCGGGTCCGCCCCCGGTGCGGGCGCCTCCTCGGCGAGGTGGGGCAGCGGGGTGAGCGCCGGGTACACCAGCAGCAGCGATCCGTCCGGCAGCGGGCCGCACAGCGGCTCGCCGGTCCACTGCGCGGACGGCAGCAGCAGAACGCCACCGCCCTCCAGGCGGTACTCCACCTGCTTGGCGACCGCGATCTCCAGCGTGCTGCCGCGCCATCGGCTGCCCGGATGGAGGCCGGCCAGCATCCCGCGCAGCCCCTGCTCGCGCTGCACCTGCCCGCGCCAGGCGACGTCGGTGTCGAAGCCGGCGCGCAGCCGCGGCCAGACCGTCTCGATCAGCGCCGCGTGGGCGGCGCGCAGGCTGCCCTCCAGGTACTGCCAGGCCTGCCGGTCCTCGCGTGCCAGGCCCCGCATCAGTGGGGTGACGGGCAGCCCGTTGCGGCAGACGCGTTCGAGCTCGCTGCGGACCAGCGTGTTGGTGGAGGAGTGTACCGACTCCAGCCCGTGCGCCAGGTCGATGCTGAGCGGATCGAGGAAGAACGGCCCCGCGCCGCTCGCCGGGACCAGCTCGCGCAGCGGCGCGACGGACCGCGCGGCCGTGGCACCGAGCAGGCGGTGCCGGCGGGCGAACGCCTGGTCCACATCAGGCCGTTGCAGCATGGCGACGGCCAGTTCGAGCTCCATCAGCGGCGCCGGACCGTCCGCGAACCGGGTGCCGAGCAGGTCCTCGGCGGTGAAGTGGATCCGCAGTACCATGCCCCGCCCCCCACGCGCGCGCCCGGGCTTTCGGCTCAGGCCGAAAGCATCGCGCCGGTGCCGCCGCGGTCCGACGATACCCAGGGCACGGCCGCGGCGGCAGTGGGCCGCCGAGCGGCTGTCCGGTCCCGGCTCGGCTCCCAGGAGGCTTCCATGCGCATGCCGTCGTACCTCACCCGACCGGCCGCCCTCGGCGCGACCCTGGCGACGGCGGTCCTGCTGCTGGCCGCCCCGGCCGCGCAGGCCGACGGCGATCACGGCTGGCAGCCGTACCACGGCCAGGACTCCGACGCGCCCGCCGGGACGGTCTGCCCGTTCCACCTGCACATCACCGACCTGCTCGACCAGGAGGAGACCAAGACCGTCACCCGCTACCCCGACGGCTCACCCGCGAAGGTGCTCTGGCGCGGGCCGCTGATCCTGCGCTACACCAACGTGGACACCGGCGCCCATGTCGACCGCGACCAGAGCGGCCGGGCCACCGAGTACCGCCGGCCGGACGGCAGCACGCTGTGGGACGTCCCGAGGTCCTCGCACATCTCCGCCCGGGTCCACCCCGGCAACCCGTACCTCGCGGCCGGCGCCTACCTGTTCAGCGGCGGCGCGGTGCTGCTGGTGCCCCCGGACCACCAGGTCGAGGTGCTGGTCCAGAACCAGGTGGAGAACCTCTGCCAGACCCTCGCCTGACCGGCCACCGGACCCGCCCGCGACGGGGGTGCGGGCGGGTCCGCCGGCCGAACGGTGGACTTCATCGGGATGTCATCGCCCGCTGCCACTGTCGTCCGGTGACCTCGGCCGGGCGCGTACCGCATCGGAGAGCGGACGCGTAGGCCGACTGCGTGGAGAGGATCGCAATGCGAGCACGAAGGATCGCGGCCGCGTCGGCCGGACTCCTGCTGACGGTCGGACTGACCGTGGCGCAGGGGGCCACGGCGCAGGGGGCCGCCGCACGAGTGGCCGCTCCGTGCGAGGGCACCTACACGATCGTCGTCGGGGGCACCGGGAGCTCCTGGAACAACGACGGGTTCTACGGCAACATCCAGCAGCACGTCGGGTACCCCACCCAGATCCCCAACGGCGCGAGCACGCGGGCGGGCGTCAACGAGCTGAACCGGCTGGTCCGCGACCAGCGCGCCGCGTGCCCGGACCAGCACGTCAAGATGGCCGGGTACTCCCTGGGCGCCGGGGTGGTGCACGTCTGGGTCACCGAGAACTGGCAGACCTTCGGCAACGTCAACGCCATCCTCGTCGCCGACCCCAAGCGCCAGGGCCCTCCCGGGGCCAACGGCGGAGCCGTGCCGTTCGGCGGCATCATCGGCGCCCCGCTCGCCGGCGCCGACAAGTTCTTCGGCAACGTGCCGGTCAAGACGATCTGCCACTGGGACTACGTCTGCGACGAGTCCGCCGGGATCTGGACCTACCCGAACAACCACATCAAGAACTACCCCGAAGACTTCAACATGGACCACCACAACGACAGTGCCAACGAGCAGTGGTACAACGGCGCCTGGTACCCGGCGAGCTGGTAGTCGCGGAGCACTCGTCGGCCGGGTCCGGAGCCGACTCCCTCACCACCTGTCAGTGTCCGGGGCACGTCCGGTCACCGGCAGGTGGTGATCCGCTTGTGCGGCCCGGGGCGGTCGCGGGGGTGCCGCCCCGTCATCGGGATGTCATCGCCCCTCCCTAGCGTGGCCGCGTACGGACAAAACCCTCGGACTGCTGGAAAGGACGGCCCGATGGCGCGCAGGGGATTGAAGCGGAGGGGACTCAAAGCGAGGCTGCTGGTGGCGGTCACGGCCGCGACGGCGCTGATCGGCACGACGGCGGCCACCGGCGCACCGGCCGGCGGACCGGCGGCCGCCGTGGCGGCGCCGGACAAACCGACGATCCGCTACACCGAATACGGGATCCCGCACATCATCGCCCCCACCCTGGAGGGGCTGGGGGAGGGCTACGGATACGCCGCGGCCAAGGACAACATCTGCACCCTGGCCGACACCTACCTGATGGTCAACGCCCAGCGGTCCCGCTACCTGGGCCCGGACGGCAAGGCGAGCCCCGGCCAGAACCAGAACAGCACCACCAACCTCAACAGCGACCTGTACTTCCAGCGGATCAACGACAACCGGGTGGTGGAGGGGCTGATCGACCAGCCCGCGCCCAAGGGACCGGAGCCGGAGGTCAAGGAGGCCATCCACGGCTACGTCCAGGGCTACAACCGGTACCTGGCCGAGACCGGCGTCAACAACATCTCCGACCCGGCCTGCCGCGGCGCGGCCTGGGTGCGGCCGATCACCGAGCTGGACGTCTACCGGCACGCGCACGCCGAGATCATCATGGGCAGCGCCGATCCGCTGCTGGACGGTGAGGTGAACGCCGCGCCCCCGGGGGCATCGGTCGCCGCCCAGCCGGCCGCCGCGGCGCCGCAGCTCTCGCCCGAGGAGACCGGCAACCGGATCCGCGAGGCGATGGCCGCCGCCCGGCAACAGGGCAGCATGGGCAGCAACGCCCTGGCGGTCGGCGCCCAGGGGGTGTCCGGAGGCACCGGCATGCTGCTGGCCAACCCGCACTTCCCCTGGCAGGGCAAGAACCGGATGTGGCAGGCCCAACTGACCATCCCGGGGCGCTTCAACGTCTCCGGGGCCAGCCTGCTCGGCCTGCCCGCCGTGAACATCGGGCACAACGACGACGTCGCCTGGAGCCACACCGTCGCCACGGTGGCCCCGTTCGGGCTGTTCGACGTGCAGGTGGACCCGCTGCACCCGACCAACTACCTGGTGGACGGCTCCTGGCAGCCGATGACCTCGCAGCAGGTCGGTGTGGACGTGCTGAACCCGGACGGCTCCGTCGGCAGGGTCACCAGGACGCTGTGGTCCACCCGCTACGGCCCGATCACCACGTCGATGCAGGGCGTCCCGCTGCCCTGGGTGGTGAGCGCGCACGCGGTACGCGACGTGAACATGGACAACCTGCGGGCGTTGAACACCTGGTTCCACCTCGACCAGGCCAAGGACGTCAACGACGTGGTGAACACCCTGGAGACCACCGAGGGCGTGCCCTTCTTCAACACCGTCGCCTCCGACCGCAAGGGCAACGCGCTGTACGCGGACATCCAGGCCACCCCGAACATCACCGACGACCACGCGCAGTCCTGCCTCACCCTGACCGGCCAGGTGCTGTTCAACCAGCAGCTGCGACTGCCCAACGTGCCGCCGATCTCCATCTTCGACGGCAAGCGCAGCGAGTGCGACTGGCCGAACGACCCGAACGCCGTCGCGCCGGGCCTGCTGGACCCGCACCAGCAGCCGCGCCTGATCCGCTCCGACTTCGTGGGCAACGCCAACGACAGCGCCTGGCTGGCTAATCCCGAGCAGCCGCTGTCCTTCCCCCGGGTGATGGGCGACAGCGCGGCGCCCCGGTCGCTGCGCACCCAGGAGCTGATCCTGACCGCGCAGAACCGGATCAACGGCACCGACGGCCTGCCGGGCCGGGGCTTCACACCGGAGAACATGCAGCAGCTGCTGTTCGCCGACAACAGCAGGGCGGCCGACCTGGCCCTCAACGCCACGGTGAGCGCCTGCCAGGGCGCGCCGTTCGGGCTCGTCCTGGTGGACGGCAACCTGGTCAACATCAGTGAGGCGTGTCCGATCCTGGCCGCCTGGAACCACAAGTACACCTCGGACAGCCGGGGTTCCTGGCTGTTCGAGAACTTCTGGTTCAACCTGACCGGCGGGCAGGCCATCGAGAAGCTGCCGTGGCGGGTCCCCTTCGACCCCAAGGACCCGGTGCACACGCCCAATTCGCTGGACGCCGGGAACGACAACGTCCGCAACTCGCTCGCCCGGGCCGTCCTCGCGCTGCGCAACGCGGGCATCCCGCTGAACGCGCGGCTGTCGGACGTCCAGAAGGTCACCCGCAACGGCGAGCAGATCCCGATCCACGGCTCGCTCCACGACCTGGGCGTGCTGAACGTGGTCACGCCCGGCCTGGTCGACGGCAAGTTCGACATCACCTTCGGCTCCAGCTTCATCCAGGAGACGCGGTTCACCGCCGACGGCCCGCCGCAGACCTCCTCGGTGCTGGCCTACTCCCAGTCCGCCAACCCCAACTCGCCGCACTACGCCGACCAGACCAAGTTGTTCTCGGCCGGCCAGTGGGTGACGGAACGTTACACCGAGGACCAGATCGCCGCCTCACCCGTCCTGGAGGTCAAGGTCCTCGACTGAGGCCGCGCCGCACACGACGACACCCACGAGGGGGAACACCGTGACGAGGAGACTGAACCGCCGGCGAACGGTGGTGGCCCTGCTGGCCGCCATCGTGGGAATCGTGGCAACGGCCACGACGGCCGCTCCGGCCCAGGCCGCCACCGGCACCGGGGCGCCGCCGCGAATGGCGGACGGCTTCGGCCTGACCCAGGTCGACCCGGCCGTGGGCGGTGCCACCAACTTCTACCTCACCGTGACCACACCCGAGGTCACCGGCAAGCACCACATCAAGATCATCCTGCCGAGCGGCTACTACGACGACCCCACCAGGCGCTACCCCGTGCTGTACTTCCTGCACGGCTCGCCCGACGACCCCGTCCAGCAGAACTATCCGGCGCTGACCACCTCCAACGCGGTGATCACCGTCATCCCGGACGGTGGCGCCCGGGGCTGGTACGCCAACTGGCTCAACCAGAACACCCAGGTCGGAGCCCAGAACTGGGAGAACTTCCACCTCAAGCAGGTGATCCCGTTCATCGACGCGAACCTGCGGACCATCGCCACCAAGAAGGCCAGGGCCGTCGCGGGCGTCTCCATGGGCGGGTTCGGGGCTCTCCACTACGCCCAGGACCGTCCCGACCTGTTCAGCCAGACCGCGTCCCTGTCGGGGGACATCGACCTGTCGGCCGACTCCATGGACCTGCGGCTGGCCGTCGTCGCCTCCCTCATCGACGGCCAGGGCGTGATCTGCGGCTCGGCGTCCGGTGTCTGCGACCCCGCGAACGACCCTTACAAGCCCGGCGTGGACAGCGACGCCCTGTTCGGTACGCCCTACCCGGTGTTCAACGCGGACTGGCGGTGGAACGAGGCCGACCCGTCCCAGCACATGGACAAACTCGCCGGAGTCGGGGTCTCCATCTACGTGGGCAATGGACGCGGCGTGCCCACCGACCTGGAGTTCTGGCTCGAAGGCGCCTCCAAACACGTCAAGGACCACATGGACGCCCTGGGCATGCCCTACTACTACGTCGACTACGGCGACGGCTCCGCCTGGGGCACCCAGTGCAACGGCGGCCACAACGGCGGCTGTTGGGAACAGGACCTGCGGGACCTGATCCCTCGGCTGGAACGGGCGTTCGCCTCCTGACCGTCGCCTCCTGACCGTGCGCAACCGCCAGGGCTCCACCGGGCACCGCCCGGTGGAGCCCGCGGCGTTCGTCGGGCCGGTCAGCGCGCGGCTCCGGTGAGGCCGAGGCCGGCCTCGTCCCCGCGCAGGATCATCTGGCACGTCCGCCGCAGCATCCGACTCGGCGGAACCCCCAGGTCGTCGGCCAGCCGGCGGCGGGCGCGGTCGAACACGGCCAGTGCGTCGGCCTGTCGGCCGCTGCGGTACAGCGCACGCATCAGCAGCGCGGCCAGCGGCTCGTTCAGGGGGTGTTCCGTGGACAGGGCGATCAGCTCGGCGATCGCCTCGGAGCACCGGCCCAGCCCCAGCTGCCACTCCACCTTCCGCTGGGCGACGGTGATCCTGCGCTCGGCGAGCCGCAGCCGCTCCAACTCGGCGAGCGGGCCGGGCAGACCGGCCAGGAGCTCCCCGCGAAACAGCTCCAGCGCCTGGGCACAGAGCCGGACCGCCTCGGCCGGTTCGCCGGCCCGATGGGCCGTCCCGGCGTCGGTGACCAGGCTCTCCATGCGCGCCAGGTCCACCTCGGCCGCGCCGGAGACCAGACGGTAGCCACACCGGTCGTGCTCGATCACCGAGTCCGGGCTGTCCCCGATGCGCAGGGTCTTGCGCAGCCGGTAGATGTGGACGGGCACCACGTTCGTGACCGGCGGCTCCGACCCCCACACCCCGTCGAGCAGTTCCTGCTGGCTGACGGTCCGCCCGGCGCGCAGCGCCAGTGCCGCCAGCACGGCTTGCTGGCGCAGGTGCCCCAGGTCCAGCGGCCGCCCGTCCTGCCATGCCCGCAGCGGTCCGAGCACGGAGATCCGCACCCTCGGTGTGGCCGCTCGGCCGCCGGCGCTCCGCGGCACCGGGCTCACCACCTGCGTGCGGGGGCCGCAGCCGGGGGCGACCAGCCCGCAGTCGAAGGCGTGGACGATGGCGGCGGCCCGGTCGCGCAGCCCGAGCTTCGCGAGGATCCGCGCGAGGTGCCCGGCGACGGCGTCCTCGGGGATGGCGAGGGCGGCGGCGATCTCGTCGTCCCTCAGGCCGCAGCCGACCGCGTGGAGCACTTCGCGCTCGAGCTGCCCGAGCACGGCGGCGCTCGGCCGGTTGGTGATGGCGGTCGTCGGCATCGCTGCTCCCTGGACTCTGGGCTGGCCGGTCTGGCGGGGGCCGTCGACACGGTAGTAAGGGGAGCGACGGGCGGGGTATCCGGAACGATCCGGAGGCGTACGTGCGATGGTCCGCGCCGGACCGGCGCACGTGGGTGATCACCACCAGGTTGGAGGGAGCTCGCGGTGCGGTCAGGGGCAGCGGGCGAGACTGGGGCGGTCCTTGGTGCGGACGGCGGGGAGCCAGGCGGTGGTGGGGCCGGGCAGGTGGATGCGGTACCAGATGGTCGAGCTGACGTCCTCCTCGTTGATGATGGGCAGGCCGGTGGGGAGTTGGCAGTCGGCGTCGAGGGTGTCGTCGTTCCAGACGCGCGTGGGGACGACGTTGCCGGCGGTGTAGGGGCGCTGGGGGTCGACGGCGAGGCCGAGGCTGCACTCGGGGTCGCGGTCGGTGCGGCCCTGGCAGCCGCGTTCGGCGTTGAAGACCTTGATGCGGGCGAAGTGCCCGGGAGGCTCGGGGTGTGTCCAGAGGGCGGCGGCGGTGGCGGCGGCCGTGGCGCAGGTGGCGAGGGCGAGCAGGGCGGTGCGCGGTCGTGGGCGGCGGGGGCGGTGGGGCCGGCGGCCGGACCGGTGGTCGCGGATGCGGGCGAGCAGGCTCTCGGCGGTGTGCGGGGCGCGGGCGGCGTGGGTGGGGGCGAGGCAGTCGGCGGCGAGCGCGCGCCAGAACGGGGGGACGGCGGGGGCCAGGCGCAGCGCGGCGCGGCCCTCCGCGTACTGCTGGGCGGCGGCGCCGCGGGCGGTGGGGGTGGCGCCGGGGAAGGGCGGGACACCGGCGGCGAACACCTCGTGGATCACGACGCCGAGCGCCCAGATGTCGGCGGTGGTACGGATCTTGACGCCGTGTTCGCCGAGCGGCGCCTTCCAGCGTTCCGGCGGGAGGTAGTCGGGGGTGCCCATGGGGGCGGAGTGGCCGTGGGTGCCGGTGAGTTCGATGGCGAGGCCGAAGTCGGAGAGCCGGACCTCGCCGTCCCGGCCGATGAGGACGTTCTCGGGTTTCAGATCGGTGTGGACCCAGCCGGAGCGGTGCAGATGGGCCAGGCCCTCGCAGATGCCCGCGACGATCCGGCCGCCCCGGTCCTCGTCGACGCCGGTGGCGAGCAGGTCGCGCAGGGTGCACCGGGCGCGTTCCATGACCAGGACGATCGCGCCGTCGAGCGCGGGGTGCTCGGGGGCGGCCAGGACGAGGGTGTCGAGCAGGCGGACCAGCCGGGGGTGCGGGGCGGTGCGGGCCAACTCGGCTTCGCGGCGGGCGGCTTCGGCGACCTGGCGGGCCTGGCGGGGGGCGAGTCCGGCGGTCGGCAGCACCTTGAGGGCGACGGTGTCGTCCCCACTGGCTGTGTCGTCCGAACTGTTCGAACCGTTCGCGCCGCTGGAGCCGGACGTGTTCTCGGCCCGCCGGGCTGAATAGACGGTCGCCCAGCCGCCTTCGCCGATGAGCCCGGTGACGGTCCACTCGCCGACCCGGTGGCCGGGCGGTAGCAGGTCGTCGCCGTCCCCGCTGAAGGCCAGGTCGTGCACCATCGACGCCCCTCCCTACCGTCCGGGCTCGGCCGCTTCGGGTCGCGGCAGGAGCGCGAGGTGCTCCTCGCGGACGATGCCGAACTTCAGGGCGAGCCCGACGACGGCCTCGCGCTTGCCGTTGCGGCGGTCAGCGCGGCCCGCGCCGTCCGGCAGGTCGATGCGGAGCTTCTCGTCGGCCAGGTAGTCGAGGTGCGAGCTGACCGCGCGCGCGGTGAGCCGGGCACAGGCGGGGTGGCCGCGCAGCCGCGCGACCACCTGGGGGGTGGTGGGCACGGCGGCGGGGGAGTGGTCGCGCAGCCACGGCTCGCAGAGCGCGACCAGTACGAGGAAGTAGGTGGCGGTCTCGTCCAGCGAGTACGCCGTCATGGTGCGGCTCTCCCAGGAGCCGCCGCGGGCGTGCGGGTCCAGGTAGACGTGGTCGGGCGCGAACACCTGGAAGGACAGCGGGGTTTCACGCCGCGAGGGCAGCACCACCCGGGAGAACTCGAAGGGGATCGGCGCGCCGATCCGCCGCGGCGGCACCCGCAGGTACTCGCCGGCGCCCTCCGGGTTCTCCACCAGGTAGGCGTGGGTGTTGCTGAGGTTGCTCAACTGCCAGTGGTCGTCGGTCGCGTGGATCTCGCCGGCCAACCGGGAGACCGTCTCGTCGCCGAGGCGCAGCTCCACCGGCGTGCCGGCGGAGCCGCGGCCGAAGCGCGCCCGCTCTCCCGGACCGAGCCGCAAGGTCACCGCGTCGTCGCCGTTGCCCTCCGGCAGGTGGACGAGAATGCCGCTCACCGTTCCCCCGTCCCGCGCACCGCTGCCCCGTTTCGCATGCCGACCGTTCCCCCTGACGGACGAACGTTACCTCTTTGAGCATGACAATAAACCGTATGGTGGCGCAGGCCACGTGACGGGGGAACGGGGGAGCCGGCGGACGGGCGCTCAGAGCATCGGCGCCCCCGAGTGCAGCGGCGCCGCCGGGCGCTCGCCGAAGGTGTGGTCGTCGAGGTGGCGGCGGCCCGCGAGCGGGAGCACGAGTGCTCCCGCTCCGGCCGCCCGCAGCAGTTCGCGCCTGCTGATCGGGTACATCGCTGTGCTCCAGGGACGTACCGGTGTGGTCAGCCGACGGCGGGTCCGGCGGTGGTGTTGAGCCAGGCCCAGTCGGACCAGGTGGAGAAGCCGGTCTGCCACTTGTGGTAGACGCCGGCGCTGCTGGTTCCGAACACCTCGATCCGGCCGTCGGCGTTGGCCGCGGCGACGATCTCGGTGCCGGCGCCGCCGAAGGTCTCCCACTGGCCGTACGGCGCGTTGACGCCGGTCTGCCAATTGTGCTGCGCCGTGCTGCCGTTGATGGCGAAGACCTCCACCCGGCCGTCCGGTGAACGTTCACTGGTGAGCTGGGAGTCGGCGGGGCCGCCGGTGGGTTCCCAGTCGGACCAACTGGTGGGGTTGGTCTGGTACTTGTGGTAGACGCCGGCGGGGCCGGAGGCGAAGACTTCGAGGCGGCCGTCCTGGTTGTGGTCGACGGTGAGGTCGTGGCCGCCGCCGCCGAAGGTTTCCCAGGTGGACCAGGCGCCGTTGACGGCGGTCTGCCACTGGTGTTGGAAGGTGGTGCCGTTGAGGGCGAAGACTTCGAGGCGGCCGTCGGGGGCTTTGCCGAGTCCGATCTCGCTGTTGGCGGGGCCGCCGCCGGCGGATTCCCAGTCGGACCAGCCGCTGTTGGGTGCGGTCTGGTACTTGTGGAAGATGCCGGTCGGGCCGGAGGCGAAGACTTCGAGGCGGCCGTCCTGGTTGGCGCCGACGGCGATGTTGTGGCCGCCGCCGCCGAAGGTCTCCCAGTTCGACCAGGCGCCGGAGGGCTGGAGTTGGTAGCGGTGTTGGAGGGTGGTGCCGTTGATGGCGAACATCTCCAGGCGGCCGTCGGGGTCGGGGCCGATGGCGAGCTGCGCGCCGCCCGGGCCACCGAGGCTCTCCCAGTCGGACCAGGAGCCGCTCACGGCCGTCTGCCAGGCGTGGGAGACGCCGTTGGCTCCGGCCGCGAACACCTCCAGACGGCCGTCCGCTGAACGCGCGGACACCACCCGGCCGGACTGCGCCGGATACACCAGCGGCGCCGGGCCGGGTTCGTGGTGGCCGAGCCGGTCCGCGGCGGCCCGCGCCGCGTCCAGGTACCGCAGGTGCGCGCCCTCGTTGTAGGTCGACCAGGGCTGCCAGTTGGTGCCGCCGTTGGAGATGAGGAAGGCCGCGTTGGCGTTGCACTGGGCGTCAAAGGCGCAGGTGTCGCTGACCTCGGGGTGCCAGTAGTCGTTGATCTCCCACAGGCCGCGGTCGCGGGACGGCGGGGTGTTGTTCTGGACGTTGGACGCCGAGGGGTTGCAGCTGGACTCGGCCATGCCGACGGCGATCGCGGTCACCAGGGCGTCGCCCCGGAAGCCCGCGTTGTAGCCGACCTCGGCGCACAGGTCGATGCCGGTGGCGGCCGGCGCGGGCGCGGCACCGACCATCAGGCCCGCCGCCACGCCCAGCGAGACGAGCGCGGACAGCAGGACGCGGTGGGGCGCCCGGCGGGCGCGTGGTGTGCTGGTCAAGTGACGTCTCCTCAGCTGACGGCGGGTCCGGCGGTGGTGTTGAGCCAGGCCCAGTCGGACCAGGTGGAGAAGCCGGTCTGCCACTTGTGGTAGACGCCGGCGCTGCTGGTGCCGAACACCTCGATCCGGCCGTCGGCGTTGGCCGTGGCGACGATCTCGGTGCCGGCGCCGCCGAAGGTGTCCCACTGGCTGTACGGGGCGTTCAGATTGCTCTGCCAGGTGTGTTGCGCGGTGGTGCCGTTGATGGCGAAGACCTCGACGCGGCCGTCCGCGGTCGGCTGGCTGGTGAGCTGGGAGTCGGCGGGGCCGCCGGTGGGTTCCCAGTCGGACCAACTGGTGGGGTTGGTCTGGTACTTGTGGTAGACGCCGGCGGGACCGGAGGCGAAGACTTCGAGGCGGCCGTCCTGGTTGTGGTCGACGGTGAGGTCGTGGCCGCCGCCGCCGAAGGTTTCCCAGGTGGACCAGGCGCCGTTGACGGCGGTCTGCCACTGGTGTTGGAAGGTGGTGCCGTTGAGGGCGAAGACTTCGAGGCGGCCGTCGGGGGCTTTGCCGAGTCCGATCTCGCTGTTGGCGGGGCCGCCGCCGGCGGATTCCCAGTCGGACCAGCCGCTGTTGGGTGCGGTCTGGTACTTGTGGAAGATGCCGGTCGGGCCGGAGGCGAAGACTTCGAGGCGGCCGTCCTGGTTGGCGCCGACGGCGATGTTGTGGCCGCCGCCGCCGAAGGTCTCCCAGTTCGACCAGGCGCCGGAGGGCTGGAGTTGGTAGCGGTGTTGGAGGGTGGTGCCGTTGATGGCGAACATCTCCAGGCGGCCGTCGGGGTCGGGGCCGATGGCGAGCTGCGCGCCGCCCGGGCCGCCCAGGGACTCCCAGTCGGACCAGGAGCCGCTCACGGCCGTCTGCCAGGCGTGGGAGACGCCGTTGGCTCCGGCCGCGAACACCTCCAGACGGCCGTCCGCCGAACGCGCGGACACCACCCGGCCGGACTGCGCCGGATACACCAGCGGGGCGGGACGGGGTCCGGTCCCCGGCGTGCAGGGCATGGTGATGCCACGGTCCGCGAGGTAGGGGATCGGGTCGGTGCGGACGGTCGCGTTCGAGTCGGCCCAGACCCGCAGGTGCAGGTGCGGGCCGCTGGACTCACCCTCGCTGCCCATCAGTGCGATCTGTTGACCGGCCGTCACGTGGTCGCCGGTGGCCACGTCCCGCTCGCGCATGTGCCCGTACTCGGTGATGGTCCCGTCCGGGTGCAGGATGCGGATCCACTGGCCGTAGCCCTGCGCCGGGCCGGAGACCAGCACCTGGCCGTCGCCGACCGCGTAGATCGGGGTGCCGTAGTCGTTGGCGATGTCGATGCCGTTGTGCTCCGGGGTGTAGCCCTGGGAGATGTAACCGGCGGCCGGGCAGGACGCCGTGAACCCGGCGGCCGCGGCGGTGGTGGTGGTGGCTGCCGCGGCCGCGGTGGTCGGCACGGTGACCGGCAGCAGCAGGGAGACCGCGGCCAGGGCCAGGCGGGAGGCGCGGCGGGAGAAGGAGGGGAACACCGGAGCGCTCCTCAGGCCTTGCGCAGGCGGTCGATGATGCCGTCGAGGTCGAGCCGCATCATGTCGGGCCGGATGATGTGGCCGCCGTCCACCTCGTGCGAGTCGTGCGGGATGCCGGCCTGGTCGAGCAGGGCGCGGAACTCGCGCTGCCCGGCCAGGACCTGGGGCTCGTTGACGCTGCTGAACCAGTCGACCGGGCTGGGGCTGGTGCCGGCCACCAGGAAGACCCGCTTGTTGCGGTAGCTCTCGATCCGCTCCACCGGGTTGTCGGCGCTCACCCGCGCCTGGTCCCAGAACGGCGCGCCGTAGATCGTGCCGCCCGCCAGGTCCAGCGCGGCGGAGGAGGCGTTGGCCCAGTGCGCCACCAGGCCGCCGTCCCGACGCAGGCTGGCCGGGCCGGAGTGGGCGCTGACCGAGGCGAAGTGGCCGTAGTACTTGGCGGCGTACTTCAACGCGCCGAAACCGCCCATCGAGAAGCCGGACACCGCGCGGCCGTCGTACTCGGCGAACGTACGGAAGTTGGCCTCGACCCACGGCAGCAGCTGGTTGATGTGGAACTCCTCCCAGTTGCGCGGGCCCACGTTGGAGCTGACCGGGTTGGAGTACCAGCCGGCGTGGCCGCCGTCCGGCATCACCACGATGATCGGCTTGCCGACGGTCCAGTCGCGGACGCCCATCCGGTCGAAGGTGATGAAGTCCTGGTCGGTGCCGCCGCCGTGGAACAGGTACAGCACCGGGTAGGTGCGGCCGCTCGTCTGGTAGTCGTCCGGCAGCAGCACGTTCACGGCGGGGTTCCAGCCGATCGCGGAGGTCTGGAAGCGGTAGTACCACATCCGCGGGTCGCTCTCGTTGCGGTCCACGATGGTCAGGCCGAAGCCGTTGTCGGCGGCCGCCGCGGGCTTCGCCGACGCCAACGAGCCCGCGGCGCCCAGCGCCAGCGCGGCGCCGAGCCCGCCGGCGGACTTGAGGATGCTCCTACGGGTGGGGTGGTGCGCGGTCAACGTGACCTCCTGTGGGCGCGTGGCGGCGGCCGTCCGGACCGCCGGGTGTCGAGCGGTTGGGACGGTAGCCACGCACCGCGCGGCGCGGAATCCGGAACCATACGGACTGACAGGAGCGGACCGGTCGCCGAGACTGTTCTCCTTCGGGGCGCGGCCGCCCCGTCACCTAAGGGAAACTGCCCGCCAGCACAGCTGACGGGCAGTCACGAAATGTCGCCGGCCTCGGGGAAGGGCCCTCGCCGTACTCCCCGTCCTACCCCCTCTTCCTCTCGTCGGCCTTCTCATCCTCCCAACCGTGTTTCCGACTGCTGACCACTCGATACGGTCGCATCATCTCGTTGTCCTCGTGGCCGAGGACGTGGCAGTGCCAGACGTATTGACCCTCGGTCGGATCGAACGGGAACAGGTTGAGCCCGGGCTTGGAGCGGTGGACGGGGACGCTGGTCGGAGCGAAACGCACGATGACCGTGGTCACCTGATGGGGGAACGACTTGACCGTGTCCTTCCACCCTGATTCACCCGGGTCCGGCGGCATCGGATCCCCCGTGAGGAACGGGCTGACCGCCGGGTTCCCTCCGACCGCCCCGTCGGCGTTCGGCTTCCGGTACGACAGTGGCGGACCGTAGCCCGGGCAGAAGTCGACGTCGGAGGGCTTGCAGGAACTCGGGAAGGACCCGTCCCAGGCCTTCATGTACTTCTCGTAGTCGATGTTCTGGCGGCTGACGATCTGGAACTGCACCAGGTGCGTGTGGATCGGGTGGTAGGCGGTGGGCACGTCCTCGGCGTTGATGAACTGCCACAGCTCGGTCGATCCCACCTGGGGCAGCTCACTGATGCCGTCCTTCGGGAACTCCCGCTCGATGCTGGGGGACTCGCGGCCGTCGTAGAGGGTGTTGTTGAGGTACTCCTCGATGTTCCCCCCTCTTGGCTGCGTGCTCGCGGTGCTGAGCTCGTTGAGCACGAACTGCCTCACCTTGTCGACCTTGACGCGCGGCCTGCCGTCCGGGCCGGTCAGGTGGACCATGGGTACCGGGCGGGCGCAGACGCACTCCTCCGGGACGGGATGAGCGGGATCGCAGCTCTCGTCGCGGCCCGTCAGGGGCTTGGTCACCTGGATCTGCATGATGTGCGGCAGGGGTGTGTCGAGCGTTCCCGTGTTGGTCACGGTGATCGTCTTTCCGGCCAGTTTCGTGAAGTCCACGATGACGTCGGCGCGCTCGCCGGGCATGAAGTCCAGGTCGCTGCACTCGGTCGTGGATTCGCCTCCCGCGCACGCCGTGCCGTTGACCGGCACGGGATGGTCCAGGTAGGCGTCGTCGGCGCCGATCTGGTACACGGGAGCGCCCCCGAAGTGCAGGGCGAAGCGCCGCCCGTTGGCGCCGTTGAGGAGGCGGAAGCGGTAGCGCCTCGGCTCCACCTGGAGGTACGGCCAGGCCGCTCCGTTCACGGTCGCGACGTCTCCGAACTCACGCACACCCCAGAAGGGATGGTAGTCCGGATTGGACGGCGGGATGACGAGCAGTTGACCGTTGGTGTCGAAGACACGGTCCTGCAGAGCCATCTCGATCTCGTAGGGACCGCTCGGGAGGCCCTTGGGCTCCTCCTTCGGGTCCTTGAGGAAGTAGAAGCCCGCCAGTCCGCCGTAGACGTTGTTGCGGGTCGCCCCGAGGACGTGGTCGTGGAACCACAGCGTCCCGGGTTCCTGGGAGTTCTGATAGGTGTAGACGGCCTCGCCCGGAGCGGGTTTGTCGTCCGAACAGTACTGCGACCCCTTCAAGCCGTTCGGCGTGAACCACGTGTCCGGACCACCGTCGTAGCAGGCACTGATCTCGGCGCCGTGCAGGTGCACGGTGGCGGGCTGCGGCCCGGTGTAGGCCTGGCACACCGGATTGTCCGCATTCTGCGGCTCGCTGCAGTTCATGGGCATTCCGGCGCCCGGTGTCTTCAAGGGATTGGCCCAGTGAACGGTCTGATCGACCTTCATCAGGCCCTGCACCAGCCCGGGACCGTACGGATTCGACGGGTTGAAACTCGGCAGCCGGTTCTCGTAGGTGACCCGTGTCGGCGTGTGCCTCTCGGTTTCGATCGTCACCGCCGGCCAGTGCGCGGGACCCAGGACCTGCTTGCTGGTCGTGTCCGAGGTCTCATAGGCCCACACCCGGGTCTTTCCGAACGTCACCCCCAGGCCACAGGTGTCCTGCCGGCCCTGCGGAAGCACCTCCTGATCGGTCTCCGTCATGGCGACGGTGAGATCCCTGTGGGCCGCCGCGTCGACCCGCGGCGTCGACCCCGCCGGGCCGAAGACCGGCAGGGGAGTTGCGAACTGGGGGATGCACTCCCCCGGCAGGGGCGTCTGCGGGACCAGGGCACCGCCCACGCGCGGTGCCCCCAACGCCGGGGCGACCACCGCGATACTCGACAACACCGCCAGCAACCCGACCGCCGCGGTACGCGCCCGCTTCCCTGCCCTGCCACCCAGTCGCGGAACCGACATCCTCAGCGCCACCACACCTCCCGACCACTGTCGCAAACCGCCTCATGGAGTAACCGGACCAAGCCAACTTGACCTGCCGGCACGTCGGCCTCGGCCATCGACACCTCGATGTCACCCGCTCGGGCGCCACCTGTCCGAAGGCCCCGAAGGCGCGCACGACCTGTCGGCATTCCGGTGCCGGGCGTACCCGTTGGTCGCCACCACCACCGCCGACTTCCTGTGAGGTACCGGCTACCGGCTCGGCCCGTTACCATGTCCGTCCTGATCGGTCACGGTGGTGCCGTCGGTCGGTCCGGCTCCGTCGGCGTTGCCCACCGTGATCGTGTAGACGCCTCCCTGGCCCGGGTTGACCGCGTGGACGACGGGGCGTGAGTCACGCCTCCCAGTCACCCAAACCCAGGTGGCTCGGACGTGGGAGGCCACGCGACAGCCGGCCGCGCCCTACCGACAAGCCCGGTCCCTTCAGGGCCGGGTCACGTCGACGAGGCCGGCGGGTACCCGCGGGTGCGGACGAGGTCGTGGACGAGGTCGGTGAAGGCGTGGGTGGCGGCGCTCCGGTAGGCGTCGGTGCGTCGCAGGAGGGTGACGGTGCGGGTGGGCAGGGCCGGGTCGAGCGGGACGGGGGTGAGGTGGGGGTGGTCGTGGGTGACGGCGTCGGGCAGGACGGTGGCGAGCGGGGTGCGCTGGACGACCTCGGTGAGGGCCTGGACGGAGTTGGCCTCGACGGCGATGCGCGGGCTGACGCGGTGGAGTGCGAGATAGTCGTCGATGTGGCCGCGGGTGGCGAAGTCGCCGCTGAGAAGCGCGAGTTGGCGGTCGGCGAGGTCCCGCACCGGTAGCGGGCCGGCCTGGCCGGCGGCGGGGTGGTGGGTGCCGGTGACCAGGGTGAGGGCCTCGGTGAACAGCGCGGTGGCGGTGACGCCGGGCAGGTGGGGGCCCTGGAAGGCGATGCCGAGGTCGAACTCGTCGGTCAGCAGGCCGGCTTCGATCCGGTCCTGGCTGGTCTCCCGCACGGTCAGGGTGATGCCGGGGTGGCGGGTGTGGAGTTCGGCGGTGAGCGGGCCGACGAGGTAGGCCGTGAAGGTGGGGGTGACCGCCAGGCGCAGCTGCCCGCGCGAGAGGTCCTGCACGTCGTGGACCGCGCGTTCGCCGGCGGCGAGGTCCCGCAGCGCGCCGCGGGCGTGGTGGGCGTACGCCTGGCCGGCGTCGGTGAGGCGCACGGTGCGTCCGGTGCGGTCCAGCAGCTGCGTGCCCAGGATCCGTTCGAGCTGCTTGATCTGCTGGGACAGCGTCGGCTGGGAGATGTGCAGCTCCTCGGCGGCGCGGGTGAAGTTGCCGTGGTCGGCCACGGCGAGCAGGTAGCGCAGATGGCGCAGTTCCGGACCCATGAAGGTCACTATAGACGGCATCAATGGGTTCCATGGCTGCTAGGTCTTGGACACTATAGGAGCAGGTCATGAACAGTGGATCTCGCCAGGCCCCACCGGCCCGGCCGCCACGAAAGGGAGTGACCTCATGCGTGACTTCGCCAACGGCATCGAGCGTTTCCAGCGGGACGTCTTCCCGGCCAAGGAGGAGCTCTTCGCCCACCTGGCCGCCCACCACACCCCGCACACGCTGTTCATCGGCTGCTCCGACGCCCGGGTGGTGCCGGAGCTGATCACCGGGTCGGAGCCGGGCGAGCTGTTCGTCATCCGCACTGCCGGCAACCTGGTGCCCGCCTACACCCCCGGGGCCGACGGGGTCGCGGCGAGCATCGAGTACGCCGTCGCCGCGCTGGGGGTGAGGGACGTCGTCGTCTGCGGGCACTCCGGCTGCGGGGCGATGACGGCCCTCGCCCACGGCCACGACCTGAGCGGGGCCCCGGCGGTCGCCGACTGGCTGCGGCTCGCCGACGCCTCGGTGGCCCGTACCGCCACCAGCGGGGACGTGTCGGCCCTGGTGCGGCAGAACGTGCTCGCCCAGCTGGCGAACCTGGCCACCCACCCGTCCGTCGCCCGCGCCCTGGCCGAGCGGAAGGTCACGATACGCGGGTGGGTCTTCGACATCGCCACCGGCCGCGTCGAGGACCTGACCGTCGCGGGCCACGCCGCCGCCGACCTCGCAACCGCGTTCGCGGCCTGACCCACCCCGGCTCCCCGGACCGCCGCTCATCGGCGCGGCCCGGGACCCCTGAACCCATACGCTTCGCACACGATCAGCGAAGCGTCACCCCACGGAAGGAACCCGTCCCATGGTGCACGCCCAGTTCGACCCCACCGCCCGCCAGGCGCTCGCCGTCGCCGCCGTCGAGGCCAAGATCCGCGAGGACCTCACCTGGCAGCAGATCGCCGACGCCTCCGGCCTGTCGGTCGCCTTCACCACCGCGGCCGTCCTCGGTCAGCACGCCCTGCCGAAGGAGGCCGCGAAGGCGGTCGCCGGGCTGCTGGGCCTGGACGACGACGCGGCGCTGCTGCTGCAGACCATCCCCACCCGCGGCTCGATCCCCGGCGGCATCCCCACCGACCCGACCATCTACCGCTTCTACGAGATGCTCCAGGTCTACGGCACCACCCTCAAGGCCCTGGTCCACGAGCAGTTCGGCGACGGCATCATCTCCGCGATCAACTTCAAGCTCGACGTGAAGAAGGTCGCCGACCCCGAGGGCGGCGAGCGCGCCGTCATCACCCTGGACGGCAAGTACCTGCCGACCAAGCCCTTCTGACCCACCCCATCGGCGGGGCGGGCCGCCAACCGGCCCGCCCCGCCCTTCGAGCCCGTCCCTCCGCCTGACCCCGAAGAGGCCACCGTGGACTTCATCCAGCGCACCATCGACCTCGCCCGCCAGAACGTCGCCGAGGGCGGCCGCCCGTTCGCGACCGTCATCGTCAAGGACGGCCGGATCCTGGCCGAGAGCGCCAACAGGGTCGCCCAGACCAACGATCCCACCGCCCACGCCGAGATCCTCGCCATCCGCGAGGCCTGCACCAAGCTCGGCACCGAGCACCTGACCGGCGCCACCATCTACGTCCTGGCCCACCCCTGCCCGATGTGCCTGGGCTCGCTGTACTACTGCTCGCCGGACGAGGTCGTCTTCCTCACGACCCGCGACGCCTACGAGCCCCACTACGTCGACGACCGCAAGTACTTCGAACTCGCGACCTTCTACGGCGAGTTCGCCAAGAACTGGGACGAGCGCCGGCTGCCGATGCGCTACCGGCCGAGCGAGGACGCGGTGGAGGTCTACCGCCTCTGGCAGCAGCGCAACGGCGGCGAGCGCCGGGTCGCGGGCGCCCCGACCGCCGGCTGAGGCCCCGGTGCCCGACGTGATCGAGAAGGTGGCCTGGATCCGGCTCGAGGACGGCCGGCTCCTCGCCACCCGGACCCGTGGCCGCGACCTGTTCTACCTGCCCGGCGGCAAGCCCGAGCCCGGCGAGACGCACCCACAGGCCCTCGTCCGCGAGATCCGCGAGGAACTCGGTGTCACCCTGGACCCGGAAACCGTCGTGCCGCTGCTGACCATCGAAGCCCCGGCGCACGACAAACCCGCCGGCACCCTGGTCCGCACCACCTGCTTCACCGCCGACCACACCGGCACACCCACCCCGTGCGGGGAGATCGCCGAGATCGCCTACCTCACCCACGGCGACCACCCCCGCGCCAGCGCCACCACCCGGACGGTCCTCGACCGCCTCGCCGCCACCGGCCGGCTGCTGCGCTGGTAGCCCCTCCGGGCCGCCGCCCGGAACCCGGCGCGGGAACGCGGCGTCCTGCGGCTCCGTCGTCAGGAGCCGCAGGACGCGGGTGCGTTCCGACCGAACGGGCTCAGCGCCGCAGGTGCTGGACGGCGCGCGGGGCGGTGGCGCGCGCCGGCCCGGAAGTGCATTGGCCCCTCAGTGGCCTACGCCTACCGGCGCCTGGCCCACAGCCCACCCCGTGAGCCGCGCGCGGCCCGACCGCCTATCGATCTGCGTACGCGGCGAGGAACACGCGGACACCCTCGTCGGCCAGTCGTTCGAGTTCGGCCAGGGGCTGGATGTCGTCGCGGGCGGAGAACATGGCGCGGTCCATGGGGATGGCCAGGACGAGCCAGGCGAAGTGGCGGGCGGCGAGCACCGGATCGTCCAGCCTCAGCAGCCCGCGGGCCGCGAGGTGCTCGAAGCAGGCTGCCAGGGCGGCGATGGTCCGCTCGGGCGCACGCTCGTAGTAGTCGGCCGCCACGTCGGGGAAGCGGCCGGCTTCCGCAATGAGCAGCCTGCGCAGTTGCAGGCCTCCGGGCTGGATGACGGTGGTGATGTAGCGCCGGGCCAGCCCGGTGAGGTCCTTGTCGAGGTCATCGGTGTCGCGCAGGGCGTCGATGACCTCGACGAACAGGCCGACCTTGCTGCTGGCGTCGGTGATGATGGCGCCGAACAGCGTCTCCTTGTCCGTGAACTGCTTGTACACGGTCTGCTTGGACACCGCGGCCGTCGCGGCGATCTCGTCCATGCTGGTGCCCGGGTATCCCTTGCGCAGGAACAACTCGGCGGCCGCCTCCATGATCGCCTTGCGCTTGCGGGCGGATCGGCCGTCCTCGGGTCCTTGCATGTCAGCCTCCTTGATTCCTCTCGAAGAGTACTGGACTGACCAGTACTCACATGAGTACTGTACAGTCCAGTACTAGCGCCGGGGGGGCGAATCCGAGCGCCATCACCAAGGGAGGGGATCGGTGCGCCCGATCGTGCTGGGTACCGGCAAGCGCCTGTTCCCCGAAGGTGCGGGTCGGGTCCCCCCGCGGCTCACCGCCTCGGCGACCTTCTCCACCGGCGTGCTGGACCTGACCTACCGGCCCGCCTGACCCGCCTTCGGGCCCCGGCCTCAGCCGGCAACCATCGGAAAGAGGGACCCCATGTCGTTCCAGGCTTACCTGGACACCATCGAGACCAAGACCGGCCTGACCCCCCGCGTCTTCATCGCCCTGGCCCAGGAGCGTGGCTTCGACGCCCCGTCCACCAAGGCGGGCACGATCCTCGCCTGGCTCAAGGAGGACTACGACCTGGGGCGCGGCCACGGCATGGCGCTGGTCCACGTCATCAAGCACGGCCCCCGCATCGACGCGAAGCACGTCGGCACCACCGGCTCGCACCGCGACGACTCCGACACCCTCTGGCTCGACGGCAAGGCGACACGCCCCTCCTGAAACAGCACGCGGCGGCGCCGGGGACAGGTCCCGACGAAAGTCCGGAGCGCCGCCAACTCGCCGAGCGCGCCCACCTCCTGGAGAACCCGACATGACCTGGACCGACCGCACCGTGGTACGCGAGGCCGTCCGCATCTCCTGCCGCGACTGGGGCGGGTCAGGCCCCCCGGTCGTCCTGCTGCACGGGCTGGCCGGCCACGCGGGCGAATGGGACGCCCTCGCCGAGGAGTTGAGCCGCCGCTACCGGGTCGTCGCCGTCGACCAGCGCGGCCACGGCGCGAGCGAGCGCCGACCGGGTGACGTCTCCCGCGCCGCGTACGTGGCCGACGTCGTCGCGGTCATCGGACAGCTCGGCCTGCGCCGGCCCGTCCTGGTGGGGCAGTCACTGGGCGGCCACACCGCCATGCTCACCGCCGCCGCACACCCCGACCTGCCGCGCGCGCTCGTCCTCGTCGAAGCCGGACCGGGCGGCCCCAGCCCGCACGTGCAGGCCGAGATCGGCGCGGCGCTCGACGCGTGGCCGACGCCGTTCCCCTCGCGCCGAGCCGCCGTCGAGTTCTTCGGCGGCGGTGCTGTCGGCGAGGGCTGGGCAGCTGGACTCGAAGAGCGTGACGGCGGGTGGTGGCCGAGCTTCGACCGTGACGTGATGGTCGACGCGCTGACGGAGAATGCCCGGTGTTCCTTCTGGGACGAGTGGACGAGCATCACCTGCCCGACGCTGGTCGTCCTGGGGCAATCCGGCATCATTCCCGCGAACGAGACGGAGGCCATGCTCCGACGGCGACCCGGGACGGTGGCCGTGAGCGTCTCCGGAGCGGGGCACGACGTCCACCTGGAACACCCCGAGATCCTGCGGCAGATGCTTCAGGACTTCCTCGAACAGGTCGCCGACCAGCCTGCCCGCGGGCAGGTCTGACCCCGACACCTTGGGCCGTGCCCACGTATGGCCGGGGACGGTCGCGGTCGGGTTGAGGCCAAGCCGGTTGCCCGTGTTCCGCTCGAAACGGCCGGAGGGGTTCACGTGGGTCCAGACGCACCGTGCTCGCGCCGCTGATCTCCCACCCTGCCCCCTGCACCCGCTCGGTCCACCTGCGGAATCCCCGACGGTGGCGACACCCTGGCCACCCGGGGCTCCGGCGATCCGCCATCCGGTCCTCCGACTGCGCCGCGCTTCCCCGATGAGTGGTAAGACATTGCCCGGCCGACGCCCCTCCCGGAGGTCCCGCAGCATGACCGAACCCGCGCCGCCCACCGGCTGGTTGACCCGCAACGTCAAGGTGCTGTGCGGGGTCTCCTTCCTCCAGGACGCCGCCAGCGAACTGCTCTACCCGATCCTGCCGATCTTCCTCACCACCGTCCTCGGTGCCCCGCCCGCCGTGGTCGGCGCGATCGAGGGCCTCGCCGAGGGCGCCGCCTCGCTCACCAAGCTCGCCGCCGGACGTCTCGCCGACCGGTTCCCCCGCAAGCCCCTCATCGCCGCCGGCTACGGCCTCGCCGCCCTCGGCAAACTCCTCATCGCCCTCGCCACCGCCTGGCCCGTCGTCCTGCTCGCCCGCGTCACCGACCGCCTCGGCAAGGGCCTGCGCTCCGCACCGCGCGACGCCCTTCTCGTCGACGGCGTCCCGAAGTCGCAGCGGGGCCGGGTCTTCGGCCTCCACCGCGCCGCCGACACGGCCGGCGCCGTCGTCGGCCCGCTCATCGGCCTGAGCCTCTACGCGGCGCTCGACCACCACCTGCGCCCGCTGCTGTGGATCGCCGTGATCCCCGCCGTCCTCAGCGTGCTGCTGACCCGCGCGGTCGCCGACCCCGCCCGCCCCCGCCCGAAACCCGCTCCCGCGCCCGGCGCCCGCCACTCGGCGCCGTACCGGTCGCTGCCAGCCCGCTACTGGCGTGTCACTGCTCTCCTCACCCTGTTCGCGCTGGCCAACTTCCCCGACTCGCTCCTGCTCCTGCGGGCCCACCAGGTAGGGCTGTCCACGGTCGAGGTGTTCGCCGCGTACGCGCTCTACAACCTCGCCTACGCCGCGGCCTCGTACCCCGCCGGCGCCCTGTCCGACCGCCTGCCCCGGCGGGCCGTCTACGCCGTCGGCCTGGTCTTCTTCGCCATCGGCTACCTCGGACTGGCCCACGCCCACCAGGCCTGGCAGATCTTCACCGTCCTCGCCCTCTACGGCGGCTTCAACGCCTGCACCGACGGCGTCGGCAAGGCCTGGATCTCCGGCATCGTCCCCGACCAGGCCCAAGGCACCGCCCAGGGCGTCTACCAGGGCCTGACCGGGGCCGGCGTGCTGGGCGCCGGGCTCTGGGCCGGCCTCGCCTGGGGCGACGACGGCCACCTGCCCCTGCTCGTTTCCGGCACCGTCGGCGCGGCCCTGGCGCTCGCCCTCCTCGCCTACCGCCCCGGCGGGAGCGATCGTTCACCGGCGCCGACTGGCGAGGCGAGGCCTTGAGGATCGTCCGGAGCCAGGGAGCGGATGCGCGGTATCGGTGAGGGGAACAGCCAGAGCAGTGACAGTGCTCCTCCGACGGCGGCCGCGATCAGGGTGGTCCTGAGTCCGATGAGGGTGGCGAGCATGCCTCCGACGACGGCGCCGATAGGGCGTATGCCGTAGTTCACCGTGCTGTAGGCGCCGGCCACGCGACTGCGCATGCCGTCCGGTATCACCGCGGCTTGCAGGGAGTTGAGGTTGACGTCGAACAGCATCACGCCGATTCCGGAGAGGAACTCCGCGACACCCAGGGGCCCCGCGCGGGCCCATAGGGGACCGCTGGCGGTGGCGGCGATGGCGATGGGGGCCGGGAACAGGACGGCGCCCGCCGCGATGCTGCGTCCCACGCCGATCCGTCGTGAGATCTTCGGGGCTATCACCGCGCCCGCGAGAGCTCCGGTTGATCCGATGCCGAAGGCCAGCCCGATGGTCCCCGGGGAGAGGCCGAGCACCCGGTCGGCGAACAGAACGGTCACGTTGGTGCTCGACACGAAGGTGAAGAAGTTGAGGGTCGTCGCGCAGCCGAGGCTCGCCCGCAGGACCGGGTGACGGACGACGAAGAGCAGCCCCTCCCTGGCCCGTCGCAGCAGCGAAGGTCCTGCCGTCTCACCGGCGGTGACGGCCGGTTCGTCGGCCCGGACCGGCCCGAGCAGAGCGGCCGAGGCCAGGAAGGACAGGACGTCGGCGATCACGGCGAGGGGCGCGGTCAGGACCTGAACGAGGGCACCGCCCACGGCAGGGCCGACGACGGAGGAAGCGGAGCGGCTGGCGCTGAGCTTGCTGTTCGCGTCGACGTAGGACGAGCGCGGCACGAGGTGGGCGAAGAAGGGCGGGTAGGCGGTGTTGAACAGCACCGCCGCGGCGCCGGTCAGCAGCGCCACGGCATACAACTGGAGAAGCGTCACGGTGCCCAACAGGTAGGCGGCGGGCAGGGTGAGCAGCACGCACGCGCGGATCAGATCGGCGAGGATCATCAGGCGGCGCTTGTGGACGCGGTGGTCGACCCAGGCGCCTATCACGATGGCGAGGAGATTCGGGGCCGAGGCAAGCGCGGTCAACCATGCGACCTGGCCGACGGAGGCGTGCAGCGCCGCCACGGCGATCAGGGGTAACGCCAGTTCGGAGATCCGGTCGCCTAACTGTGACACCGACTGTCCGGCCCAGAAGCGAACGAAGCGCCGATCCCGCCACAGCGATATCGAAGGGGCCGTGTCCTGTGGGGAGTTCACGCCGTGTCCTCCGTCCGCTCCTCGGCGGTTTCCGGCAGGACGTAGCGCAGCAGCCGGACGCCACGGCTCCCGCTCGGCCGCTGCGCCGGGTCGCGCGTCACATAGGGCGCGAGGACGCTCTCGATCGCGTCCTCGATGGCCGCGAGTTCCTCGGGGGACACCACAACGCGGGTGTTCGCCAGCCCCGCGGGCTTGCGCCAGACCGGTTCGAGTCCGGGTTCGGTCTCGGTCACCCACCGCTGCGGCAGGTCGGCGGAGCGGGCGAACATCTCCCGGGACAGCACCCTTGCGGCGGACTGGCCCTCATCGTCCTCCGGCATCTCGAATCGGAAGCCCCGGGCCACGGCCTCCCACCGCCGCTCCCGGCGATCGGTTCCGGCCTCGGCGTCGCGGACCAGCCCGAAGCCCGCCAGGTGGCGCAGATGCCAGCTGGTCACGGACGGGGTGGCTCCGACATCCGGTGACAACTGCGTCGCCGTCGCCGGCCCGTGTCGTTGCAGACGTTCGAGGATCGCGAGTCGGACTGGATGTGCCAACGCTCGCATGGCCTTCGGGTCGGTGATCTCGATATCGCCCAGGCGATTCCCATGCTCCATGGTGTGAGAGTGTTCTCTCATAATGTGTGAGAGTCAACTCTCACACATGGTCCGATCCCGGTGCTCGACGGCTGAGCTGCGCGGACCTGGAGACCTTGGCCGCCCCCGGTGGGGCGGGGATGCGCACGGCGTCCTGGTCTCGGCCGACGCCGCCTTGCGCGAGTCGCCGGCCGGGCTGAGCAACCCGCAGCTGTTCAAGCGGTGTGCCGAGTTGGACGGCTTGCGGGAAGACGGGCCGGCGGACCCTGCTCGACATCTTGAAGCGTGAGGGACGGCCGCCTCCACTGTCCGGGAAACCACGCATCTCGGCAGGTCAGGAAGGTCATGTCCCCATTCGTGGTGTAGCCGATCAATCGGCGGGCGTGTTGGTGGTGCTGGGTAGCGCGAGGGCGCTTTCGGGGAGCTTGGTGGGGTAGAGCTGGTCCATGCTGCCCTCGGGTAGGTAGCGGCGGGGGAAGGGGATCCATTCGTCGTG
>NZ_JBHVVI010000115.1:0-27412 GCF_042883685.1 Kitasatospora sp. NPDC058190 | reverse complement strand
CCGCGGGCCTGGCCCGCCGCGCCGAGGTGCAGGTCGCGTACGCGATCGGCAAGGCCGAGCCGGTCGGCCTGTTCGTCGAGACCTTCGGCACCGAGGCCGTCCCGGTGCTGACCATCCAGGAGGCCGTCACCAAGGTCTTCGACCTGCGCCCGGCCGCGATCATCCGCGACCTGGACCTGCTGCGGCCCATCTACGCCCAGACCGCCGCCTACGGCCACTTCGGCCGCGAGTCGCAGGACCTGACCTGGGAGCGCACCGACCGGGCGGCGGAGCTGCGCGCGGCCGCCGGGCTCTGACGCCCGGCTCCGCACCGACGCCGAGTCACGGGGCTCGTCTTGCGGATCCTCGCCGGGCCTGATCCGACAACATCCACAAGACGAGCCCCAGCACGAGAGGGGACGTACGTTGACCACCATCCAGAGCGGACTCGCCGATCGTCTCGGCACCGTCGTCGGCAGCCCGACCCCGCCGCCCGCCGCGGTCCGGGCCCCGGTGCACCCCCGGACCGCGGCGGTCGGGCCGCAGCTGCGCTCCGCCGTCGAGCAGTTGGCCGCCAAGCACCGGGAGGCCTACGACGGCCCGAGTGCGGACGCCACCGAACGCCAGCACGCCCGCGGCAAGTTGACCGTCCGGGAGCGGCTGGACGTGCTGTTCGACGAGGGCACCTTCGTCGAGCTGGAACCGCTGCGCCGCCACCGCGCCTCGGGCCTCGGCCTGGAGGACCGCAAGCCGTACACCGACGGCGTGGTGGTCGGCTGGGGCGAGGTGCACGGCCGGACGGTCTTCGTGTACGCCCATGACTTCCGGATCTTCGGCGGCGCGCTGGGTGAGGCCCACGCGCAGAAGATCCACAAGATCATGGACATGGCCCTGGCCGCCGGTGCCCCGCTGGTGTCGCTGAACGACGGCGCCGGCGCCCGGATCCAGGAGGGCGTCACCGCCCTGGCGGGCTACGGCGGCATCTTCCAGCGCAACACCAGGGCCTCCGGCGTCATCCCGCAGATCTCGGTGATGCTGGGCCCGTGCGCGGGCGGCGCCGCCTACTCGCCGGCGCTGACCGACTTCGTGTTCATGGTCCGCGAGACCTCGCAGATGTTCATCACCGGCCCGGACGTGGTCCAGGCGGTGACCGGCGAGAAGGTGAGCCAGAACGGCCTGGGCGGCGCCGACGTGCACGCCGAGGTCTCCGGGGTGGCGCACTTCGCCTACGACGACGAGCGGACCTGCCTGGAGGAGGTCCGCTACCTGCTCTCGCTGCTGCCGCAGAACAACATGGAGATGCCGCCGGTCGAGCCCACCGGCGACCCGGCCGACCGCCGCTGCGAGGAACTGCTCGACCTGGTGCCGGTCAACGGCAACCAGCCGTACGACATGCGCGAGGTGGTCGCGGCGATCGCCGACGACGGCGAGTACCTGGAGCTCCAGGAACGCTGGGCGAACAGCGTGATCTGCGCGCTGACCAGGCTGAACGGCTCGGTGGTCGGCATCGTCGCCAACCAGCCCCAGTCGCTTGCGGGGGTGCTGGACATCCACTCCTCGGAGAAGGCCGCGCGCTTCGTCCAGCTCTGCGACGCCTTCAACATCCCGCTGGTCACCATGCTGGACGTGCCCGGCTTCCTGCCCGGCGTCGACCAGGAGCACGGCGGCATCATCCGGCACGGCGCCAAACTGCTGTACGCCTACTGCAACGCCACCGTGCCGCGGATCCAGCTGATCCTGCGCAAGGCCTACGGCGGCGCCTACATCGTGATGGACTCCCGCTCGGTGGGCGCCGACCTGTCCTTCGCCTGGCCCACCAACGAGATCGCGGTGATGGGCGCGGAGGGCGCGGTGAGCGTGATCTTCCGCCGGGAGATCGCCGGCTCCACCGACCCGGTGACCACCCGGGACCTGCTCATCCAGGAGTACCGCGAGGAGCTGATGCACCCGTACTACGCGGCCGAACGCGGCCTGGTCGACGACGTCATCGACCCGGCCGAGACCCGCCGGATACTGATCCGCTCGCTGGCGGTGCTCCGCTCCAAGCACGCGGAGCTGCCCCGCCGCAAGCACGGCAACCAGCCGGTGTAGTCCCCTCCCTCCCCCCCCCCGAAACGGACGACCGCTGCCGGAGCCCCCCCGGCAGCGGTCGTCCCCGTGTCACAGCCGGGCGAGGTCCGGCTGCCGCTCCACGACGTCCAGTTGGGGATCGGCGTTGAGCATCGCGTGGTGCAGCCGCTGCAGCTTGGGAGAGGGCTCCAGACCGATCGACTCGACCAGCGTGCCGTGCAGCCGCCGGTAGACGTCCAGCGCGTTGGAGGCCCGCCCGCAGCGGTAGAGCGCCAGCATGTAGTGCGCGTGCAGGTTCTGGTGCATCGGGTGGCGGGCCGTCAGCGACGCCAGCTCGCCGATCAGGCTGGCGTGCCGGCCCAGGCCCAGGTCGGCGCTGATCCGGTCGTCGATGGTGCTCAGCCGGTTCTCCTCCAGCTGGATGGCCTCGATCGAGAGGATCTCGCCGAGCTGCAGGTCGGCCATGGCCGGGCCGCGCCACAGGTCGAGCGCGGCGCGCAGCTGGATCGCCGCGGTCGCGCAGTCGCCGGCCCGCAGCGCCGACTGGCCGGCCTCCCGCAGCCGGTCGAACCGGGCCGCGTCGGTCTGCTCGACCGGGACGTCGAGCAGATAGCCGTTGTACTGGGTGCGCAGCAGCGTCTTGGGGCAGGTGCCGTCCGGCGCGAGTCCCTTGGCCAGCATGCGGCGCAGCTGCAGGATGTAGGTCTGCAGGGTGGTGGCCGCGCTGCGCGGCGGGTCGTACGACCACAGCTCGTGGAAGAGCGTCTCCACCGGCACCTTGGTGCCGGATCGGAGGGCGAGCAGGGCGAGAACCTGTCTAGGCTTCCCCGCGCTCGGCACCACCGACGTCCGTCCGAGCCTGGCGGTCAGTGGGCCCAGGATGCCGATCTCCACCGGAGTCTCCCTTCGTGCCTCGTGCTCCGTGCTGCGTTGCGAAGGCGCTGGTGTCGCGAAGGCTTTGCGTCGCGGACTCGCTGCTCACGAAGGCCTTTGGACCTCGTGGACCCCAGGAGCGGGGATGCGCCTCGCAGCGTCTTCACCTTGGCACCCGGGGCGGCCCGGAACCCAGTGCCGGCCTCACCGATCGAGGGTGACTCGAGAACGGCCCGAGGTATGAGGATTTCACGGTCGATCGATGAGCGCGGCACTGTCCCGCGCTCCGGTCGCCAGCCCAGAATCCTCGTGCCGCTCCGGGAAGCCCGCAGCGGAGCCCGACGAGATCTGACGGACCTTCACGACGCCTGGGGGAGAACGTGTTCGGAACTGCCCTTCTCGACTCGCTGGACCTGATCGACCTGATGTCCCCGGCCGGGGACCACGACCTGGAGCTGACGATCGTGGACCTCGACCACCCCGCCGCCGGACGTGCCGAGCTGTGCGTCTGCTTCTCGACCGACGGCCTGTAGGGGTTCTCCGGTGACCCGCAGAGCCGACTCGACCGCCGCACCCGCCGCCGACCACCGCCTGATCGGCTTCCGCAGCCATCTGCGCACCGAAGTGGTGCCCGGCGACGCGGCCTACCTGGTCTCCGACCAGGGTGTGACCGCCCTGCAAGGGGAGGGCATCGAACGGCTGGTGCCGCTGCTCGACGGCACCCGCGACCTCGCCGGCGTGCTGCGGGACGCCGCGCCCGGGCTCCCGGACGGCCGGGCCCGGCAGCTGATCGCCCGGCTCGCCCGGGCCGGGCTGATCGGCTACCACGGGGACGGCTACCACGGCGAGGGGGCCGCCGAGCCGGCCCGCCGCTCGGCGCGGGCCTACTGGGAACTGGCCGGCCTGGACGGCGCCTCCGCGCTCGGCCGGGTCGAGGCGGGCGCGGCGGTGCTGGCGGTCGGCGGCGCCGACGCGGGGGAGGTCGAGCAGGCCTGCCGGAACAACGGCCTTTCGGTCACCGCCGCGGCCGGTGCCGGGGAGCTGTCGGTGGTGGTCTGCGCCGACTACCTCGACCCGGCCCTGCGGGAGATCGACGCCGCCCACCGGGCCGCCGGGCGGGCCTGGCTGGCGGTCAAGCCCGGCGGCTCCAGCCCCTGGGTGGGCCCGGTGTTCGGCGAGGCCGACGGCCCGTGCTGGACCTGCCTGGCGCACCGGCTGCGCGCCCACCGGCGCTCCGAGGTGCCGGTGCAGCGGGCGCTGGGCCTGGCCGGCCCGGTGGCCCGGCCGGACACCTCGGTGCCCGCCGTCCGGGCGCTCGGCGCGCAGCTCGCCGCCCTGGAGGCGGCCAAGTGGCTGGCCGGCTACCGGCACCCGGGCCAGCGGGAGATCCGGGTGCTGGACAGCCTCGGCCTGGCCGTCCAGGGCCACCGGGTGAGCCGCCGCCCGCAGTGCCCCGAGTGCGGGGACCCTGGCCTGATGGCCGCCCAACTGGCCCGCCCGGTCGTCCCGGTGGCCCGTCCGAAGGCGGACGGCGCGGACTGCCACCGCGCCGAGACGCCGGAGCAGGTGTACGAGCGCTACGGCCACCTGGTGAGCCCGGTGACCGGTGTGATCGCCGAGATCCGCCGGGACCCGCGCGCCCCGGTCCGGATCAACTGCTACCTCTCCGGCCGCAACCCGGTGGCCGGCTCCGCCGACCTCGCCCAACTGCGCGCCGGACTGCGGCAGATGAGCGGCGGCAAGGGCGCGACCCCGCTGGAGGCGAAGGTCAGCGCGCTGTGCGAGGCGCTGGAGCGGCACTGCGGCGCGCTGCACGGCGACGAGACCCGGATCCGCGGCAGCTACCGGGAGTTGGCGGCGGAGGCGGTCCACCCGGACGACTGCCAGCTGTTCGACCCGCGCCAGTACGCGGACCGGGAGCGCTGGAACGAGCGGCACTCCGTCTTCCAGCACGTGCCCGCGCCCTTCGACGAGACCGAGCCGGTGGACTGGACCCCGGTCTGGTCGCTGGCCGACGGCCGCCGGCGCCTGCTGCCCACCGGAATGCTCTACTACAGCTGCGCGGTCGGCCCGGTGGCCCCACCCGCCGGCAGCCGGGCGCTGCGCGCCGACTCCAACGGCAACGCGGCCGGCAGCAGCCTGGAGGACGCGATCGTGCACGGCTTCCTCGAACTCGTCGAACGGGACGCGGTCGCGCTCTGGTGGTACAACCGCACCCGCCAACCGGCCGTCCGGATGGAGGAGTTCGGCGACGTCTGGGGCCGGGACGCGATGGAGCTCTACGCGGGCCTCAACCGGGAGGTGTGGGCCCTGGACCTCACCTCCGACCTCGGCATCCCGGTCTTCGCCGTGCTCTCCCGCCGCACCGACAAGCCCGCCGAGGACGTCATGTTCGGCTTCGGCGCGCACTTCGACGCCCGGATCGCCCTGCGGCGGGCCCTGACCGAGATGGGCCAGCTGCTGCCGGCCGCCCTCGGCGCGGCCCCCGACGGCACCGGCTACGACCTGGACGACCCCGAGCTGCTCTCCTGGTGGCGCGCGGCGACCGTGCGCAACCAGCCCTACCTGCTGCCCGATCCGGGGCGGGCGGCACGCGGCCCGGCCGACTTCCCGGCCGGCCCGCGCCGCGACCTGGGCGAGGAGGTGGCCGCCTGCGTGGAGACCGTCCGCGCCCACGGCCTCGACCTGCTGGTGCTCGACCAGACCCGACCCGACATCGGCCTGCCGGTGGTCAAGGTCGTCGTCCCCGGCCTGCGCCAGTTCTGGGCCCGGTTCGCCCCGGGCCGCCTGTTCGACGTCCCCGTCGCCCTCGGGCGGCTGGCCCGGCCCAGCCGCTACGAGGAGCTCAATCCGATCCCCCTGTTCGTCTGACCGACCGGTCGGACCGTCCGGCGGAGCCCCCGCCCGCCTTCAGCAATGAGGAGTCCCCCATGCCGACCAGCGACGGAATCCTCGCCGCGGCCCGTGCCGCCGGCGGAGCCCGCCCCCGCGCCCTGTGGTCCCTGCGCGAGGACGTCCTGGTCGAGCCGGCGGAGCCGGACGGTTCGCTGCTGCTGAGAGCACGCTGGGGTGACTTCCGGCTGGACCGTCCGCACCCGCTGGTGGGGGAGACCCTGCGGCGGATGAGCCTGGGGCCGATCATGCTGGAGAACGTCTTCGCCGGGGCGATGCCCGCCTCCGGCGACGGCGAGCCGGTCCGGGACCAGGCCGGGCAGGCCGAGGTGCTGCGGGTGCTGCACCGGCTCCAGCACCTGGTGGTGCGCTCGCTCGGTCTGGAGGACGCCGCCCAACCGCTGCTGTCCGTGGTGCCGTTGGCCAGGGAGGCCCGGTTCCAGCCCGGGCCGGTCGACCCGGGCCGGCCGGTACGGCTGTCCCGCTTCGCCTTCCTGCGCACCGAGGGCGCCGGCTTCGTGCTGGAGGCGCCCACCGCCCTGCACCGGGTCGAGCTGCACCGGCCGGAGAGCGCCCGGGTGGTCGGCATGCTCGGCCGCCCGGTGCGGCCGGCCGAGATCGTGCCGGAGTCGGGCCTGGCCGAACCGGTGGTGCTGGCGCTGCTGGCCCAACTGGCGGGCGCCGGGCTGCTCTCGGTCGCCGAGGACGGCGGGCCGGAGCCGACGGCCTCGGTGGAGCTGATCCGGCTGTCCGCCCCCACCTTCGGCGAGGACCTCGACCCGGTGCTCGCCGCCTGGTCGGGCGTCGACCTGTTCTTCCACACCCGCAGCACCACCGGGCGCCACGACGGCCCGTACGGCGCGACCCACCCGCTGCGCGGGCGCACCGACCCCGAGCCCGCGCTGCGCCCGCTCCCGGCCGGCCGGCGCCACCCGCTGGCCCGCCCCGACCTCAAGCAGGTGCTGGCGGCGGACCCGGTGCTGACCACGGTGATCGAGGGCCGCCGCTCGGTCCGCGAGTTCGGCGCCGCCCCGTTCACCGTCGAGCAGCTCGGCGAGTTCCTGCACCGGACCGTACGCGTGCGCGGGCTGCGGCCGGCGCCCGCCGGCGACCCGACCGGAGAACCGGTCAGCGACCGCCCTTACCCCAGCGGGGACGGGGCGTACGAGCTGGAGTTCTACCCGGCCGTGCGGGATTGCACGGGGCTGCCGGACGGGATCTATTACTACGCACCCTCCGAGCATTGTCTGATCGCCGTCAATGAAGGTCCGGAGGAGCTGGACGAACTCTTCGCCGAGGCCGCGCTCAGTGCCCGGCTGGCCACCCCGCCGGCCGTGGTCGTCGCCATCACCTCCCGACACCGCCGGCTGTCCTGGAAGTTCAGCGGCCTCGCGTACGCGCTGACGCTCAAACACGTCGGCGTGGTGACCCAGAGCATGTACCTGGTCGGGACGGCCATGGGCCTGGCCACCTGCGCGCTGCGCAGCGGCGACATCGAGCTGGCCGAACGGGCGCTGCGGGTCGACTGGCGGGCCGAGGCCACGGTCGGCGGTTTCGTCCTGGGCGCGCTCCCGGAGGGCAGTCGCCCGGCCCTGGAGGGGCGGGCGGATCCGGCCGATTTCACGGGCTGGGACGAGTGTGCGAACGAGGTGTCGGCGCGGGGATAGTCGCGCCCTATACTCCCCCCAAGTCGCTTGGGGGGAGTACAGCTTGAGTGGAACCGTGCGTGTGCGGAACGGATCGGACGGATCCGGCGACGCGGGGGGGCCGCCGACGAGGGAAAACAGACCGACCGGTTTCAACGCGCCCCCGCCCAGGCTGGCCTTGGCCATTGTGGTGATCGTGCAGCTCGGCTTCGTGCTGATCGGCTTTCTGAACATGGCGACGAGCCATCCCACGG
Organism: Kitasatospora sp. NPDC058190; assembly: GCF_042883685.1. Classification (NCBI taxonomy): domain Bacteria; kingdom Bacillati; phylum Actinomycetota; class Actinomycetes; order Kitasatosporales; family Streptomycetaceae; genus Kitasatospora; species Kitasatospora sp. NPDC058190. The sequence continues at coordinate 19,698 of NZ_JBHVVI010000115.1, read as the reverse complement.
ACCGTCAATTCGTTGCCGCGAGCCTGACATTCACCGCCGCCTCGGCGCTCCAGTTCGTCCATTGCGCACCCCGGATGCAGCGCGTCCGGGAGCGCTACGGGCGCTGGACGCTCCTGGCGCAGGCGGTGCTGACGTACGTTCCGCTGGTGCTCTTCGGCTTCGCCTGGGGCGGGATGGCGGGCTTCCTCGGCTCCTCGGTGCTGCTCCTGCTGCGCGGCAAGCGGGCCGGGGCGGCCTTCGGGGCGGTGGTGGTGCTGTCCGGGGTCAGCGGCGCGCTGCTGGGCATCGGCGCGGCCGAGGCCGTCTACCTCACCGTGGCGACGGCGCTGACCGGGCTGATCGTCTTCGGCCTGACCAGGCTCGCCCAACTCGTCATCGAGGTGCAGCAGGCCCAGCAGGAGCTGGCCCGACTGGCCGTCACCCGGGAACGGCTGCGGTTCGCCCGCGACCTGCACGACCTGCTCGGCTACAGCCTCTCGGCGATCACCCTGAAGAGCGAGCTGACCTGCCGACTGGTCACGGCCAACCCGGAGCGGGCGCTGGACGAGCTCGGCGGGGTGCTGGAGATCTCCCGGCAGGCCCTGGCCGACGTGCGCGCGGTGGCCCGTGGCTACCGGGACATGTCGCTGGAGAGCGAGGCCGTCTCGGCGCGGTCGGTGCTCGCGGCGGCCGACATCGAGGCCCGGTTCGACCTCGGGAGCATCCAGCCCACCGGGGAGGCCGACACCGTGCTCGCCACCGTGCTGCGCGAGGGCGTCACCAACCTGCTGCGGCACAGCAAGGCGGAGTGCTGCATCGTCAGGGGCGGTGTGGAGGGCGGGCGGCTGCGGCTCACCCTCTCCAACGACGGCGTCCCCGAGCGGGCAGCGCTCGGGGACGCGGACCGGCACGGTGGCGGGCTGGACAACCTGGAGGTGCGGCTCGCCAAGGTCGGCGGCCGGCTCAGCGCCGGGCCCGACGGGCGGGGGTGGTTCCACCTGGTGGCCGAGGTCCCGGCTTGAGCGGCGCGGCTAGAGCAGCCAGCCGGATTCCTCGGCCAGCCTGATCGCGTCGATCCGGTTGCGGGCGTTGAGCTTCGTCACGATCGTCGTCAGGTAGTTCCGGACCGTCCCGACCGACAGGTGCAGGGCCGCCGCGATCTCCGTCGCCTCGGCCCCGCCGGCGGCGGCCCGCAGCACCTCGGTCTCCCGCAGGGTCAGCGGGTTCTGGCCGCTGTCGAAGGCGTCCAGCAACAACTGGGGGTCGATCACCCGCTGACCCGCGGCCACCCCGCGCACCGCCTCGGCGAGCTGCTTCGGCGGTGCGTCCTTCAGCAGGAAGCCGGACACCTGCGCCCCCAGCGCCCGGCGCAGCGTGCCGGGCCGTCCCAGGCTGGTCAGGATCAGCGTCCGGCACTGCGGCAGCTTGGTCTTCAGCAGGCTCGCGGCGGTCAGGCCGTCCATGCCCGGCAGGTCGATGTCGATGATCGCCACGTCCGGACCGGTCTCCAGCGCCTTCGGGACCACCAGGTCACCGCGCTCCGTCTCCGCGACCACTTCGAGGTCGTCCTCCAGGTCCAGCAGCGCCACGAGCGCGCCTCGGACCATGTGCATGTCCTCGGCCAGCAGAATCCGTATCACCCGGTAGTCCCCCCAGAGCCACGGCCGGGCGTGCCACCCGGACGGACCTCCGATGGTAGGGGAACCGGCGCCCGGGGGCGCCCGACACGCCTCGCGAGTTCGGCGGCGCCGGGCTGCTCCCGCGCCCGCCGTTCCCCTCCTCGCCCGCCCTCTCCCCCCTCGGCCTGGCCGGAGGGCGTTCGGTTCGGGGGCCTTTCCTCATTCCGTCCCGCCTCGGCCTCGTCGCAGGCGTCCGGTGGATCAGGGGTGGGTGGCGGCGTGTTTGGCGAGTTCGAGCAGGGACTCCAGGTCGTGGGCGGCTTCGGCGGTGCAGAGGGCGGTGGTGAGGGCGAGGGCGGTGAGGGCGGCGAGGGGCCAGCCGCGGGGGGCAGGGGCGGGGGCGAGGAGGGCGGTGACCCGGCGGGGGACGGGCCCGAGGGGGTGCGGGCGGAGTCGGCCGAGGAGGGCGAGGGCGGCGGCCGGGATGCGGGTGCGGGCCCGGGTGCGGCGGGCGGCGAGGGCGGCCTTGCCGATGGTGCGGGCGACCTGTTCGCGGTCGCCGACGGCCGCGGCGGCGCTCTCGTCGGCCCAGCGTTCCACGGTGAAGGTGACCGTGTCGGCGAGCGGCCGCAGGAACGGGTTGGCGGCCGCGCCGAGTTGGGCGAGGGCGACGAACAGGTAGTGGCGGTGGGCGAGGTGGGCCCGTTCATGGGCGAGCAGGACTTTTCGCTCGGCCGGGTCGAGCGCCGCGAGCATGCCGGTGGAGACCACGATCCGACCCGGCCGCCCGGGTATCGCGTACGCCTCGGCGGCCGGGTCGTCGACCACGACCAGCTGCTGACGCCCCGGCAGGCAGGCCGCCTCGGTGGCCGCGCGGGCCAGGGTGCGGGCGCGCCGCCACAGCATCCGCCCTGCTGTGGCGAGGGCGACGGTGAGCAGGGCGCCGGCGAGTACGGCCACCGAGAAGGAGGCCGGGTCGTGGTGTTGGGCGGCGGGCGCCGACCAGTGGTCGTGGGCGAGCCGGGCCAGCAGCGGGATCCGGATCAGCCCGGTGACGGTGAGCATGCCGAGCACCGCGGTGCTGGCGGCTGCCAGGACCAGCGAGCCGACGGTGAGCAGCCAGGTGGCCGGCCGGGGCGGCAGCCGTTCGCCGACCGGCCGGGCGAGGAGTGCGGCGAGCAGGGGGAGGAGCAGCGGCAGGTAGACGGCGATGCGCATCGGGCCGCCTAAGCTCCGGGTCCGAGCGCTCCCGGGCCGAGCAGTCGGCGCAGGAACTCCTCGTCGTCGTCGGAGAGTTCGTCGATGAAGTGGGTGAGGACGGCTTCGCGGTCGCTGCGTCCGTCGAGCATCCGGCTCATCTTGCGGGCGGCGAGCTCGGATTCGTCGGAGACGGCGGTGTAGGCGTAGGCGCGGCCGCGCTTGGCCCGGCTGAGCAGGCCCTTGCCGTGCATGCGGGTGAGGGCGGTGACGACGGTGGAGTACGCGAGCCGGGCGTCGACCTGTTCGAGTACCTCGCCGGGGGTGAGCGCCTCGGGGGCGGCGTGTCGGAGGGCGGCCAGGATCTCGGCTTCCAGCTCGCCTTTGGCGCGTCCTTCGGCCGGGGTGGGTTCGTGTACGCCCACGGACTTGGTCACCTCCCGCGCTATCTTCTACATTCCACGTAGAAGTTCTACGTCTGATCGTAGAAGTTTCTGCCTGCCCAGAGTCTGCCACGCCCCGCGCCACGCGCGAGCGGCGGGCAGCGCACCCATGAGCACGTGCGGTGAGCGAGCGCAGCGAGCGAACCGGAGAGAGGCGCGCATGAGCACAGCAACGGCGGCCGGAGCCCCGCCCATGACCATGGCGGCCCGTGCCGAGGCCCTGACGAAGGCGTACGGCTCCGGCGAGACCAGGGTGGTCGCCCTGGACGCGGTCGACGTCGCCGTCCGGCGCGGCGAGTTCGTGGCGATCATGGGCCCGTCCGGCTCCGGCAAGTCCACCCTGATGCACTGCCTGGCCGGCCTGGACACCGCCACCTCCGGGCGGATCCTCATCGGCGACACCGAGATCACCCGGCTCAAGGACAAGAAGCTCACCCAGCTGCGCCGCGACAAGGTCGGCTTCGTCTTCCAGGCGTTCAACCTGCTCCCCACGCTCACCGCGCTGGAGAACATCACGCTGCCCATGGACATCGCGGGCCGCAAGCCCGACCAGGCCTGGGTGGACAGGGTGATCGACACCGTCGGCCTGTCCGGGCGCCTGAAGCACCGGCCGACGGAGCTGTCCGGCGGCCAGCAGCAGCGCGTCGCGTGCGCCCGCGCGCTGGCGAGCCGACCGGAGATCATCTTCGCCGACGAGCCCACCGGCAACCTCGACTCCCGGGCCGGCGCCGAGATCCTCTCCTTCCTGCGCCAGTCGGTGGACGACCTGGGCCAGACCATCGTGATGGTCACCCACGACCCGGTCGCCGCCTCCTACGCGGACCGCGTCCTCTTCCTCGCCGACGGCCGGATCGTGGACGAGCTGCCCGGGCCCACCGCCGACTCCGTACTGGACCGGATGCGCCGGTTCGATGGCGCCGGGCGCAGGAGTTGACGGGGAGTGTTCAAGGCAAGCATCCGCAACTTCCTGGCCCACAAGGGCCGCATGGCGCTCTCCACCCTCGCCGTCCTGCTCGGTGTCGCGTTCGTCTCCGGCACCCTGGTGTTCTCCGACACCATCAACGTCGCGTTCACGAACATCGCCGGCTCCACCGCCGCCGACGTGACGATCAAGCCGAAGCAGGCGTTCACCCCCGAGGTCGAGGACCGCGGCCTGTCCGGCGAGACCCCGACCCTGCCCGCCGCCGTCGTGACCAAGGTCGCCGCCGTCCCGGGCGTGCGGGCCGCGCACGGCCAGGTGAGCCTGCAGAACCTCACCGTCGTCGACAAGGACGACAAGCCGGTCGGCCCGACGACGGGAGCCCCGACGCTCGGCCAGAACTGGTACGACGATCCGCAGGTCCACCTGGTGCAGGGCCACGCCCCGACCCACAGCGGCGAGATCGTCCTCGACCAGGCCAGTGCCCAGCACAAGGGCATCCACCTCGGCGACCCGCTGCACATCCTCAGCCCGTCCGGCTCCACCCCGGGCACGCTGGTCGGCGTCGTCACCTTCACGACCGGCAACCCCGGCGTGACCATGGCCTACCTCGACACGGCCACCGCCCAGGCGCGACTGCTCGGCAAGCCCGACCAGTTCACCGGCGTCACGGTCGACACCGCGCCCGGCACCGGCCACGCCACCGCCCAGCAGCGGATCAAGGCGGCGCTCGGCGACGGCTACTCGGTGGCCACCAAGGAGGAGCAGGCGCAGACCGCCGCCCAGCAGATCAGCTCCTTCCTCGGCGTGGTGACGCTCGCCCTGCTCGGCTTCGCCGGACTGGCGGTGCTGGTCGGGATCTTCCTGATCCTCAACACCTTCGCAATGCTGGTCGCCCAGCGGACGCGCGAGTTGGGCCTGCTGCGGGCGCTGGGTGCGGGCCGGGGCCAGGTGCTGCGCGCGGTGCTGACCGAGGCGCTGCTGCTCGGCGTCATCGGTTCCACGCTCGGCCTCGGGGTCGGGATCGGCCTGGCGGCCGGCCTGAAGTCGCTGATCTCGCGGTTCGGCGTCGACCTGTCCGGCACCGCGCTGGTCATCAACCCGGTGACCCCGGTCGCCGCGTACGCGGTGGGCGTGCTGGTGACGCTGGTCGCCGCGTACCTTCCGGCCCGGCGCGCCGCCCGGATCTCCCCGATGGCCGCCCTGCGCGAGGCCGCCGTAGCCGTCGCGCCGAGGCTCGGCCGGCGGACGGCGCTGGGTGCGGTGCTGCTGGTGGCGGGGCTGGGTCTGCTGTACGGGGCCGCCACGCACCACGCCACGATCATCACGGCGGGGGCGTTGCTCGGCGGCGGGATCGTCGCTTCGCTGCTCGCGCTGGTGGTGCTCGGCCCGGCGCTGTCGCGGGTGGTCGTGTACGGGCTGGGCGCGCCGTACCCGTCGCTCTTCGGCACGGTCGGGCGGATGAGTCGGCTCAACGCCGTCCGCAACCCCCGGCGCACCGGGGCGACGGCGGGCGCGCTGATGATCAGCCTGTCGCTGGTCGGCGCGGTCGCGGTGCTGGCGGCCTCCCTCACCACCTCGGTGGACCGGGACGTGGACAACACCTTCGGCGCCGACTACGTGCTCTCCGGCAACGGTGCCACGCCGATCGGCCACGAGGTGACGGACCGGGTCAAGGCCGTCCCAGGTGTGCAGGCCGCCACCCGGCAGCGGTACGCGGTGGCGCACCTGAACGGGTTCCAGCTGGCGCTGTCGGGCGTGGACGTCGCGACCGTGGACCAGGCCGTCAAGCCGCAGTACGTGGCGGGTTCCACGGCGGACGTGGCGGCGGGCAAGGTGATGGTCGACCAGACCACCGCCAACGCCGACCACCTCTCGGTGGGCTCGCAGGTCGAACTCCACTTCCTGAACGGCCGGGTGGGCACGCTGACCGTCGGCGCGATCAGCAAGCCCCCGGCGGGCGCGGGCAAGGACGGTGGCAGCTGGGAGGTCTCCCTCGACACCCTCGACAAGTTCGCCCCCGAGGCGCAGGACTTCGCGCTGTACCTCAACACTGCGACTGGGGCTGACCGTTCCAAGGTTCAGGCCGGTCTGGACGCGGCGCTCGCGGGGTACCCGCAGGTGACCGTGCAGAGCCAGGCCGACTACAAGAAGTCGATCACCGGCCAGGTCGACACCGTGTTGTACCTGGTCTACGCCCTGCTCGCGTTGGCGATCGTCATCGCGGTGCTCGGGGTGGTCAACACCCTTGCCCTGTCGGTGATCGAGCGTACGAGGGAGATCGGCCTGCTGCGCGCGATCGGCACCTCGCGCGGGCAGGTCGGCCGGATGGTGCGGCTGGAGTCGGTGCTGATCGCCGTGCACGGCGCGCTGCTGGGGCTGGGGTTGGGCCTGGCCTGGGGCGTAGCGGGGCAGAAGGTGCTGGAGCTGTACGGGATCACCGCGCTGAGCATCCCGTGGACGACGATCCTCGCGGTGCTGGTCGGCGCGGCGGTGGCCGGACTGGCCGCGGCGGTGCTGCCCGCGCTGAAGGCGGCCCGGATGCGGGTGTTGGGGGCCATCGCCACCTCCTGACGGCAGCGGCGGGGGGGGGCCCCGGGGGGGGGGGGGGGGCCCCGCGGGGGGGGGGGCGCGGCTGTGGGGGGCCGGGTGGGGGTTGTGGGGCCCCAGCCCACCCCCCTGCCGGCCGGGGGGGGCCCCGGCCGGGGGGGGGCGGGCCACCGCCTGTCGGGGCCGGCCTCGGGTGGGCGCCGGGTTGCCTCGGGTAGGCACCGGGTTGTCAGACCGCCCCGCCGCCCGGCTTGCGCCCCGCCCCTCACCTCGGGCCCCGCCCCCCGCCAGGGCGATCAGCAAGCTCAAGAGCCGATCCGTGCTACTTCCGGCGGCCGTAACGGCGGGCGAACTTCGTCTCCGCCTTGAGCAGCAGGGGCATCAGCGCATAGCTGACGACCGGGACGACGAGGGCGGTCATCACCAGCGTCCGCAGCGGCAGCGGCAGGTGGCCGAGGTAGGGGCCGAGCAGGACGAAGGCGGCGGTGATGGTCGGGTAGACGGCGAGCCAGGTGAGCAGCGCCCGGCGGTGCGCGGACGGGGCCGCGGGTGCCGGTGCGGTGATGCTGTCGGTGCTCATGACGCTCATGGCGCGTTCCTCCCCTTGGCGATCGGCTGGAGCCAGAATCCCCAACCCTTCGGTTGGAGATTCTGGCAGAGGTCTGCCCGGATGTCCAACTATCTGGTTGGGGATTCGCGCTATGGTTGTGCCATGGCCTGGGACACCGCACGCACGCAGCAACTCCTCCTCGACGCCGCGGTCGAGGAGTTCGCCGAATTCGGCCCGGACGGTGCCCGGATCGCTCGGGTGGCCACCCGGGCGGGCGTAAACAAGGAGCGGATCTACCAGTACTTCGGCAACAAGGAGCAGCTCTTCTCCGCAGTGCTGACGTCCGAACTCGGCAAGCTGGCGGAAGCGGTCCCGCTCGTCCTGGAGCGGGGGCGCGACCTCGGCGACTACGCCGGACGCGTCTTCGACTACCACTCGGCCCACCCGCACCTCTCCCGCCTGCTGGCCTGGGAGGGCCTGCAGCGCGGCGCGGCATCCGCGGAGCTGGCGGCCGGTCCCGAACGCACCGCGCACTACGGCGAGAAGGTCGCCACTCTTGCGGCCGCGCAGCGGGCCGGCGAGCTGGCCGAGGGCGTGGATCCGGCGCGACTGATGTTCGCGGTGATCGGCCTGGTGAACGCGTGGTTCACGCTGCCGCAGATGGTCCGTCTGCTCATGCCCGGCGCGACCGATGCCGCGACGGACCGGGAGGCCGTCGTCACGCTGGTCCGCCGGCTGACGAAGCCCGCAGCCTGACGAACCCACTCCCAGCTGTGCCCGGCCCGGGTCGAGGAACCTCCACGGTCGGCGATCCGAGTATTTGACCTACAGGTCAAATTATCGCTACGGTAGTGGCATGGGCAGGCCGAAGAGCTTTGAACCGGACGTGGTCATCGCGCAGGCGATGGAGACGTTCTGGACCAAGGGCTACGCCGGCACGTCCCCCGCCGATCTCGCCGAGGCGACCGGAGTGGCCAAGGGCAGCCTGTACCACTCCTTCGGTTCCAAGCGGGAGTTGTTCGCCAAGGCGTTGGACCTCTACGGCCGGACGGGCTCGGAGGTGACCGAGGAGTTCCTCTCGCGGCCGGGCACCGCCAAGGAGCGCATCCACGCGTACTTCGTGCTGCTCGTGGACATGGACCTGGACGGGCCGGTCCGTCGCGGGTGCCTGGCGCAGAACACGGTCGAGGAGCTCGGCGGGCGGGACGAGGATGCCACTCGCAAGGTGCATCGCATCGAGGAGCGCATGATCGAGCTGTTCGCGGCCCGCATCGAGCAGGGGAAGCGGGACGGTGACGTCGACCGGGGCGTCGACGCCAGGACGCAGGCGCTGTTCCTCCAGACCACCCTGGCGGGGCTGCGGGTCATGGCCAAGACGTTCGACCGGTCGGTCCTGTACCGGATCATCGACACGGCTTTGGTGAGCCTCTGAGGTGCGGCGCCTCGCGAGGCGGCGTTTTTTGTGCCCTCATTTTAGACCTTCAGTTCAAGAATCCGTCATTCAAGGAGGAGAGAGAGCATGGACCTCGGCATCAGCGGAAAGACCGCGCTGGTCACCGGCGCGAGCCGCGGCATCGGCTTCGCGATCGCGCAGACCCTGGCCGCGGAGGGTGTGCGGGTGGTGGGTGCCGCCCGGACCGTCACCCCCGAGCTGGAGAAGGTCGCCGCCGCGGCCGTGCCCGTCGACCTGAGCACCCGCGACGGGGCGCGGTCGATCGTCGATCAGGCGCTCGCCGCGGTCGGCGGGATCGACTTCCTCGTCAACAACGTCGGCGCGGGCGACCCGGAGAATCTGTCCCTCGACGGGTTCCTGGACGTCGACGACGAGCAGTGGCAGAGGATGTTCGACCTCAACCTGTTCAGCGCGGTATGGGCCACCAAGGCGGCGCTGCCGAGCATCCTGGACCGCAAGGGCGCGATCGTGAACATCTCCTCGATCAACGCCCGCATGCCCACCGGCGCGCCGGTCGGCTACGCGGAGGCCAAGGCCGCGCTGAACCAGTTCGGGAAGCGGCTCAGCGAGGAGCTGGCGCCGCGCGGTGTCCGCGTGAACACCGTCTCCCCGGGCCCCACGGCCAGTCCGCTGTGGACCGACCCGGACGGATTCGGCGGCAAGGTGGCCGCCGCGTCCGGGGTGAGCCACGGAGACCTGCTCGCGGGTCTGCCCGGACAGTTCGGCATCGCCTCGGGGCGCTTCACCGCACCCGAGGAGGTCGCGGACCTGGTCGCCTTCCTGCTCTCCGACCGTGCCGCCAACATCCACGGCGCCGACCACGTCATCGACGGCGGCACCCTCAAGACCGTCTGACAGGGCTGCGGCGGCCACTCGGCGTAGTCGGCTGAGGGATCAGCCCCTGTCAGGCGGGCGGACAGGCTTCGAGCAGGGCGTCCACCGCGGCGCCGATCGAGGGGCGCGCGGCCGAGGTGGATCGCCAGATGGCGAAGACGCGGCGGCGCGGGGCGTCCACCAGTGGCACGAACCGCACCGGAGCGGATGTCGCCTCCCGTCCCAGGTGCGGGATGATCGCGATGCCCAGTCCGGCCGCGACCAGCGCGATCTGCGTCGGGTGTTCCGAGGCGGTGTGGGCGATGCGGAGCTTCTTGACGCCGCGCGCCAGCCGTTCGTGGCACAGCTGCCCGACGCTCGAGGTGATCCAGTCCTCGTCGCCGAGATCATCCAGCCTCAGCGTCGGACGGTCGGCGAGCCGGTGGTCCGATGGCAGGGCGATGTCGTAGGTGTCGTCGAGGAGGGCGCGGTGGTCCAACCCCTGGGGCAGGGCGAGCGGATCATCGATCCAGTCCTCGACGACCGCAAGGTCGAGCAGCCCGCGCCGCACCGCCGGGATGGCCTCGTACGGTTCCTGCTCCCGCGCCGAGGCCGTCAGATCCGGGTGCCGCGACCGCAGGGCCCGCAGCGCCGGGGGGAGCAGCCCGCGTGCGGCGGTCGGGAAGGCCGCGATCGTGAGGTGGCCGCTCACCACCCCACGGTGCTGCGCCATCGCCGCCATGACGCGCTCCGCCTGCGCGAGTAACTCCTCGGCCTGATCGGCGAGTAAGGCGCCGGCCTCGGTGAGGCGGATGCCGCGACCTTGACGCTCGGTGAGATGGGCGCCGGTCTCCTGCTCGAGCCGTGCCATCTGTTGCGAGACCGCCGAGGTGGTGACGTGCAGGAGCCGTGCGGCACCCACGACGGATCCGGTCATCGCCACCGCGTGGAGGACACGCAAGCGTTCGAGGTTCAACATCTAAGTGATGCTACGAGGAGCGGTCCAGAGACATTCACTTGTGCATCGTGGTGATCGAATCCAGAGTATGACGGGTTGCCGCAGGCCATCGGTACCGGGGGCGAACGCCGGGCACAGGGGAACCGGCGTCCGCCCCCGGTCCGATGTCGCGGAGAAGCCCGAAGCCGAACTCCCCGGCGGCTCCTGCGTCGACGAAGGACTCGTGCGCCGTGCGGTCGAAGGCCGGCGCCGGCCCGTCCCCACAGGCTTGGCAGCCCTTCGGCCAGGGCGGCGTCGAGGTCCCGCGACACGATCGTCAGCGGGCCGAACCTACGCCCCGGCCTGCTGATAGAGCGTCACCAGCAGGCCGTGCACCGGCTCGCCCTCCGGATCCTCCTCCGTCTCGTCGACCAGTGCGGCCAGCGCCTCGGCGAGCCGCGCCGCCTTGGCGGGGGTGAGCCGGAGGTGGCGCAGCGTCAGGAGGTGGTCGGCGGGTGAGCGGGTCAACTCCTGGGCGACGGCGCCGAGCAGCGCGGCCGTGCCCTCGGCCTGCGGTTCGGCGACGAGCAGTCGCTCGGCGGTCCGCTGGTAGTACTTCTCGGTGCCGCCGCGCACCCGTCGCGTTCCCGCGTCCTGGACCAGCCCCGCCTCGCACAGCACCCTGAGGTGGTGGGAGACGCTGCCCTTGTTCACTCCCAGCTGCGCGGCGAGCCGACTGATCGTCGACGGCCGGCTGCTCAGGGCGAACAACAGGCGCTGGCGCAGGGGGTGGGCGAGTGCGGTGTGCTGCAGAGGCGTGCTGATCCGCTGGACGTCCTCGTCTGGTTGGTGGCTCACCAGATCAAGCGTTAAGTACGGTTGACGCTTTGGCAAGCCGCTGGTCTACTCCCTCCCATGACTTCCACCACATCGTCACCTGCGTTGGACGCTGCCGCCGTCGTCGAGTCGATCACCGACCTGGTCTGCGAGAACTACGTCTTCCCCGATGCCGCCCGGCAACTGGCGGCCCTGCTTCGGCGCCGGAGTGCCGAGGGCGCCTACCGGGCCGAATCCGCCGAGGAGTTGGCCGAAGCGATCACCGCCGATCTGCGGTCCGTCAACGGCGACCTGCACCTGGCCCTCAAGTACCACGCGGTGCCGGTGCCGCGTGAGCAGGGCGCGGCGGTACTCGCCGCGATGCGGAGGGAGTTCGACGCCTCCCTGGGCGGTGTTCCCCGCGTGGAGCTCCTCGACGGTGGCGTCGCGGTCCTGGAGATCGCACCCAAGATGTTCCCGCTGGACTGGGCGGCACAGCCGCTGGCCGCGGCGCTCTCACTGGTGGCCCCCGCCCGCGCCCTCATCCTGGACCTGCGCCGCAACACCGGTGGCGATCCGAACACGGTCGCCTTCATCTGCGGCTACCTGCTCGACGGCCGCACACACCTCAACACCATGCTCTCGCGGCAGGGGGAGGTGGCCGAGCAGTCCTGGACGCCCCCGTTCGTCCCGGGTGCCCGCTTCGGCGGCAGCAAGCCGCTCTACGTGCTGACGAGCGGAAACACCTTCTCCGCGGGCGAGGAGCTCGCCTACGACCTGCAGCAGCTCGGGCGCGCCGAGGTCGTCGGGGAGGCCACCCGGGGCGGCGCGCACCCGCGCGAGGGCTGGACGGTGCACCCGAACCTGGAGCTCAGCGTGCCCGTCGCCCGCGCGGTCAACCCGGTCTCGGGCACCAACTGGGAGGGCACCGGCGTCCGGCCCGATGTGCCGTGCGACGCCGAGGCGGCGCTCGACCACGCGCTGTCCCTGGCCGTGGCGCGCCTGACCTGAGTCTCTTCCTTCGGATCAGCGGGCGGACCGGACGAAGGTGCCCGCGCTGGGGAGTGCGGCCTGGACGACGGTGGCGGCCTCCGGGCGGGCGGCTCGGCCGGGCCGCGGCGCGTTGCCGACGCGGCGTCAGCAGATCGGCGGGTGCGGTGGGCTACGGCGGACAGCTGACCGCCGTTCAGGAGCCGGGGGCACGAGTGGTGCCCCCGGCGGGATGGGGCGGTCACATGGTGTAGCCCTGGACGTCGGCGACGAGGTTGGTCCAGCCGGCGTGGTTGTAGAGGAAAATGGTGCCGTTCCACGGGTCCACGGGAACCAGGGCGAGGTTGGGCACGGTGGCCCCGGCGGTCATGTCGAGGTTCGAGAAGGACGGGGTGGGGTCGGCGCCGGCGAGGTTGCCGGCCGCGATCCAGCTGTCGGCGGTCGGGTCGGTGGCGGTGAGGTTGATCAGGACCGCCTTGGCACCCCGGGGGATGCCCGCGACGCCCGCGACCTTGACCGAATAGGCGGAGCTGGGGCCGATCTTGCCGTTGATGCCACCGGTGCCGTCGCGCGTGTCCAGGACGCGGGTGGGGGCGGTGGTCACGAGCGAGGCGCCGCCGGCGGTGCGGTAGCCGCCCTGGATGTCGACGATCAGGTGGACGTCGCCGGTGTGGTTGTAGAGCGTGACGGTGCCGTCGGCGTTGATCGGGGCGGTGACCTGGTTGGCGACGGTCTGGCCCGCGGTGAAGTTGAGGTTCGAGGTGGTGGGCGGGTTTCCGTTCGGGGCGGCGGTGATGTAGCTGTTCGCCGTGCCCTCGGTGGCCGTCAGGTTCAGCACGGCGTACTGGGTGTCGGCGGGGAGCAGGTTGGTGCCGCGGACCTGGACCCGGATGCTCTGGCCGGGGCCGACCTCGCCGATGCCGTAGGAGCTGTCGCGGGTGTCGAGCGCACGCACGGGGGTGGCCTGACGGTCCAGGCGCAGCGCGGTGCCCTGGGGCGCGGTGGAGTAGAAGCCCTGGACGTCGGCGATCAGGTCGACGTCGCCCGCGTGGTTGTAGAGCGAGACGGTGCCGTCGGCGGCGACGGGGACGACGACGGCGTTGCCGACGTCCAGGCCGGGGGTGGCGTTGAGGTTGGAGGCGGTCGGCACCTGACCGCCCGGGAAGGCGGTGATGTGGGTGGCGGCCGTCGCGCCGGTGGCGGTGAGGTTGAGCAGGACCGCGGTGACCTTGCCGTCGGTGGGCACGCCGCCGTGACCGGTGACCTGGAACTTCAGCACGCCGCCGGGGCCGACCTGCTGGGCCGGGGCGCCGATCCCGGAGCGGGTGTCCAGGATGCGCGCGGGAGCGAGCGGCGAGAAGTCGCTGCCCACCGTGACGGTCCTGCTGGTGCTGCCGGTGCCGCCCGAGGTGTTGGTGACGGTGTCGGTCACCGTGTAGGTGCCCGGGGCGGCGTAGTCGTGCGGGTTGCCCGTTGCGCCGAGCACGGTGTCGACCACGGTGCCGTCGCCGAAGTCGATGGTGTTCTTCGCGACCGGCCAGGCGCTCACCACCCCGGTCGAGGTGGCGGTCACGTGCAGGGGGGTGTCGGGCTGACCGGCCTGCAGCGCGGTCTGTGCGACGGTGAGGTCGGAGGCGACGGTGTCACCCTGGTACTCGCGGGCGCCCCGGTCGTAGGAGGCCGCGCCGGCACCGGTGTTGGCCACCAGCGGGTCGTCGACCCGGGGGTTGCCGTCGATGTCCGTGGGCAGTTCGCCGGGTGCGTTGGCGTCGGCGGAGTCGATCGCGGGGGAGCCCTCCTTGTTCAGCTTCGCGACGTCGGTCGACAGGTCGTGCGCGCCCTGACCGGAGCCCTGCTGGAAGGAGGGGACATCGGTGTACTGCTGGCCGGCCCAGGTGTAGGGGTGCTGGGTGGCGGTGGTGATCAGGTTGTAGTCCGCGGTGGTGCCGGTCGCGGAGGCGGCGGAGACCACCAGGTCCGCGTGCGCGGTGTTCGCCGGGCACGGACCCCACGGGCCGGTGGAGTTGTCGTTCTCGGCCAGGACGTTGTTCTCGACCGTGGCGCCGGAGGAGTTGCCGGCCAGCTCGATGCCGGGCCCGCAGTCGTTGTGGGTGGTGTTGCCGGTGATCACGGTGCCCGGTGCGTCGGTGACCAGGATGCCGTGGCCGTAGGTGTCGCTGATGTCGTTGGTCGTGATCACGGCGCCGGAGGTGCCGGGGTCGACCACGAGTCCCTCGCCGTGCGGGGCGTTGATGGTGGTTCGGCTGACGGTGACCGCGCTGCTCCCGCCGGTGATGTGCAGAGCAGGGGTGGTGGCGTTGCCGAGCGCGCCGGTGGAGGTCAGCGTCAGGCTGTCGAGCGTGACGTGGTTCGAACCCGTCGTCACCACACCTTCCTGGGCGCTCTGACCGCCCATGTGCTCGACCACGACGTCGTGGACGTGATCGAGGTCGAAGACATGGTCCGAAGCCAGGAGATTGGGCAGCCAGGTGGCGTCGTCGGGGTGTGCCGGGCCGGTGAAGGTGATCGGCGCGCCGGGCGTCCCCGAGTGGGTCAGGTGGACGCTCTCCTTGTAGATGTTGCTGGTGACGTGCACGGTCTGGCCGGCCTGCACGACGTCGGCGGCGGCCGAGACGGTGCAGAACGGCACCGCCTGGCTGCCCGCGCCGGGCGCGGTATCCGAACAGCCGGCATTGGATCTGTTGTTGACGTACAGGTCCGTGACCGTCGCCTGTGCCGTACCGGCCAGCGGCAGGACGCCGGTGACGGACAGGGCGAGAGCGGCGATCGCGGCGAGGCGCTTGGTGCGCAAGAAGTCCCCCAGTGAAGAGTCGAGCGAGCAGCCGGGCCACGCGGGCCCGGTGCCCGGGGAAGGCGGCGGCGTCCGCCGGCCTGCCCGAGATCGAGCGGCTGCGTCAGCCCCGAGCGCTGCCGGGCCGGCGGGCAGGCCGCCGGCGCGGTGCTTCTCGCGCGACGGCGCAGCGCGAACGACCCGCACGTGAGGGGGCTGACCGGTGGTCAGCGGGCAGCCCACTCCGTAGGTATGCCGCGGGATTCTGGCAGACCGGCACACCGCGCGCACAGAGTAGCGGGGGAGATGATCTTCGCGTCGGGCAGGGGGGATCACTGGAGGGGGGTGCGCCGAGCGGGGCCCAGGGGGCGTCGGCGGGCCGTACCCGGGGCCGGCTCGTCGGGTGCTACGCCAGGGTGTCGGGCTCGTCGGTGAGGCCGGGGCGCAGGTGCTCGATGTGGTGGACGGCTTGGTCGAGCAGGGCGGCCACGTGGTTGTCGTAGAGCGCGTAGACGACCTGGCGCCCCTGTCGCTGCCCGACCACCAGGTCGAGGTTGCGCAGCAGTCGCAGCTGGTGGGAGCAGGCGGACTGCTCCATGCCGACCTCGGTGGCCAGTTCGGTGGCGGCGCAGGGCCCCTCGCGCAGCCGGGAGAGGATCAGCAGCCGGGGCGGGGTGGCCAGGGCCTGCTGGGCTTGCGGAGCTGCAGCTCGCCCGCGGTTCCCGCGGAGCTGACGGGTCGGCTCCGCGGGTTGGGCCGGCGGCCCCGTGCGGGCTGTGGGGCTGAGAGCTCGGCTGCGTCAGATCGTGACGTTGAAGTTGCCGTGGGCGGTGGCGCTTCGGTAGTTGCGGCTGCCCCCGTATTCGGCGGTGTAACCGTTAAACGCGCCAGAGAGCATCGACTGGATGTCGGAGATGTGCGAGCCGACGTCGAAACGCGCGACACCCTCGGGGTTGGTGGAGACGCTACCCAGGTCCGCGTGCGTGCCCGTGAGGAAGAAGTGGATGTCCTGTCCTCCGATCCCCTCGCCGAACACGTTGGTGAGGACGGCCTCCAGGATCGGGCTCGCCTTTCCCTGGACGGCGCTGCCTTGGACGGTGCGCGCCACGAGCGAGACGGCCTCCCGTTGGGCGATGGCGGATTGGGGCTGCATGATCTTGGACATGGTGGTTCTCCTTCGGGTGTTGTTTGTGGTGCGCGTGTTGATTGGGCAGGCCCGTCGTCAGATCTCGACCGATCGTCAGTTGCGCACGATTTCGCCCAGTGCTGGTCGTCGGCGGCTCGGGGCGGTGACCGCCGCGCCCTTTTCGAGGCGCGTCGACGCATGAGACCCCTCAACTGGCGGGAGGTCATGTTCCGCCGTCTGAGGCTGTCGTGTGCTGCCGGCGACCCGGAGGCCGGCTGGCGGGAGGACCGCCATGTCGCAAGCGGGTCGAACTTGTTGGCAGCTCGTTCCTGGGTGGCAGCAGTCGGTATCGGGAAGGTATGTGCCCTAACGACATTCTCTGCCCATGGCCAGGCAGATGTCTATCTGAACGATTACTCACAGTTACGGCGTTGGCGTGTGGGGCCCTGGGTGCGGCCTCCGTGGGGCGGGCTCGTCGGGTGCTACGCCAGGGTGTCGGGCTCGTCGGTGAGGCCGAGGCGCAGGTGCTCGATGTGGTAGACGGCCTGGTCGAGCAGGGCGGCCACGTGGTTGTCGTAGAGCGCGTAGACGACCTGGCGCCCCTGTCGCTGCCCGACCACCAGGCCGAGGTTGCGCAGCAGTCGCAGCTGGTGGGAGCAGGCGGACTGCTCCATGCCGACCTCGGTGGCCAGTTCGGTGGCGGCGCAGGGCCCCTCGCGCAGCCGGGAGAGGATCAGCAGCCGGGACGGGGTGGCCAGGGCCTGCAGGGTGGTGGCCACCCGGGCGGCGCTGGTGGCGTCCAGGCGCGTGTGCGGGACGGCGGTGGCGGGGGCGGCTCCATGACCCATGCAGGCAATACTACAACTCATGCATGAAGAAGCGTTCATATGTTCATGTATGCTGGATGGGTCGTTGGCCCACCCTGCCCTGAAGGGTCCCGCTTGCCATGCCCTCCTCCGCGCTGACCGAGCGCCCCGCGCCGCCGGCCGCACCACCGCGCCCCGACACCGCCCCCAGACGGCGCACCCGGGTGCTGTCGCTGCCCGAGGCCCGCTGGGCCGCCGTGGCGACGGTGCTGTTCCTGATCGCGCTGCCGCTGCAACTGACCGGCGCGCCCGCCTGGGCGTGGGGCCCGCTGTACGCCCTCGCGTACGCGACCGGCGGCTGGGAGCCGGCCTGGGCCGGACTCCAGGCGCTGAAGGAGAAGACCCTCGACGTCGACCTGCTGATGATCGTCGCCGCGCTCGGCGCGGCCGCCGTCGGCCAGGTCATGGACGGCGCGCTGCTGATCGTCATCTTCGCCACCTCCGGCGCGCTGGAGGCCCTGGCCACCGCCCGTACCGCCGACTCGGTGCGCGGACTGCTGGACCTCGCGCCGCCCACCGCGACCCGGCTGCTGGACGACGGCACCGAGGAGAGCGTCCCGACCGAGGAGTTGACCGTCGGTGACACGATCCTGATCCGGCCCGGCGAGCGGATCGGCGCCGACGGCCGGGTGCTGGACGGCGCGAGCGAGGTCGACCAGGCCACCATCACCGGCGAGCCGCTGCCCGTCGCCAAGGAGGTCGGCGACGAGGTCTTCGCCGGCACCCTGAACGGCACCGGCGCTCTGCGGGTGAAGGTCGAGCGGGACGCCTCGGACTCGGTGATCGCCCGGATCGTCGCCATGGTCGAGGAGGCCTCCGAGACCAAGGCACCGACGCAGCTGTTCATCGAGAAGGTCGAGCAGCGCTACTCGATCGGCATGGTCGTCGCGACCCTGGCCGTCTTCGCCGTCCCGCTGGCCTTCGGCGCGGCCTTCACCGGCTCGCTGCTGCGGGCGATGACCTTCATGATCGTCGCCTCGCCGTGCGCGGTGGTGCTCGCGACCATGCCGCCGCTGCTGTCCGCCATCGCCAACGCCGGACGGCACGGTGTGCTGGTCAAGTCCGCCGTGGTGATGGAACGGCTCGGCCAGGTCGACGCCGTCGCCCTGGACAAGACCGGCACCCTGACCGAGGGCGCCCCCCGCGTCACGGACACCCGCCCGCTGCCCGGCTCCGGCCTCACCGAGGACGAGCTGCTCGCCCTGGCCGCGGCCGCCGAGCACCCCAGCGAGCACCCGCTCGCCCGCGCCGTCGTCGAGGCCGCCCGGGCCCGCGGGCTCGCCCTGGCCGTGGCGGAGGACTTCAACTCCGTCCCCGGTGTCGGGGTGAGCGCCACGATCGACGGCCGGGTGGTCGCGGTCGGCGCGCCGGAGCGGGTTCTCGGCGGGCGCGAGGGCGCCGCCGCGGAGACCGCCGCCGAGCTGGAGGAGCGCGGCCGCACCGCCGTCCTGGTGGAGGCGGACGGCGACCCGGTCGGCGTGCTCGGGATCGCCGACCGGCTGCGCCCCGACGCCGCCGCGACGGTGGCCGCGCTCACCGGCCTCACCGGCCGTACGCCCGTGCTGCTCACCGGAGACAACCCGCGCGCCGCCGCGGCCGTGGCCGCCGAGGTCGGCATCGGGGAGGTCCGGGCCGGACTGCTGCCGCAGGGCAAGGTCGCCGCCGTCAAGGAGCAGGAGGCGGACGGTCGCCGGGTACTGGTCATCGGTGACGGCGTCAACGACGCGCCCGCCCTGGCCGCCGCCCACACCGGCATCGCGATGGGCCGGGCCGGCTCCGACCTGGCGCTGGAGACCGCCGACGCCGTCATCGTGCGCGACGAACTCGCCACCGTCCCGGCCGTGGTGGCCCTCTCCCTGCGGGCCCGCTCCTTCGTGGTGCAGAACCTGGTGATCGCCTCGGTGTTCATCACCGCCCTGGTGGTCTGGGACCTCGTCGCCACCCTCCCGCTGCCGCTGGGCGTGCTCGGCCACGAGGGCTCGACCGTCATCGTCGGCCTCAACGGCCTACGGCTGCTGCGCGAGGCGGCGTGGACCCGGGCCCGGTCCGAGGGCGGCCGGTGAGTCGTCGCAACCGGAAGGCCGCCGTCCCCGGGAAGGGGGCGGCGGCCCGCTGCACGGTCACGGTCTGTCGGGGCTGCTGCTGCGGCATCCAACGCCCAGGTCGGAGGAGGTCCGCCGGCGTCGCACCGGGATAATGGCCGGGCCGCCGGCCGGCTGCGCCCGCGGCACCGATCGAAGGAGAGGCAGAGGACGGATGACCCTGGAGGAAGGACGACGCGTCAGGTTGACGGAGGACCTCGGGATCGGTGAGGCCGTCGCCGGGGCGGCCGGGGCCGTCGTCGGGTTCCTCTCGCTGGGAGCGGGGATCGAGGGCACTGTCGAGCGGGTGGACGGGGAGCTCCCGGAGAGCGAGGAGGTCCGCGAGTACCAGCGGCTCAAAGCGCTGTTCGAGGACTACGGGCACACCATGCCGGTGGCGAGCCGGGAGCGCCTGGAGGCGGAGATCGCCGCGCTGGAACCGGAGTGGGCCGCGCACCGGGAGCGGGGAAACCGGGTGACGGTCCGCGTCCGGTTGGACAACGGCTTCGTCCTCGACGGGGTGCACCAGGACGTCCTCACCGCGCTGTGAGGGCGCGGAGTGGGAAGT
>NZ_JBHVVI010000114.1:0-27608 GCF_042883685.1 Kitasatospora sp. NPDC058190 | reverse complement strand
GCCGCCCCCCCCTGGGGCCCGCCCGGGGGCCTAACCGGCCGCCCCGGCGGCCCCCCGGGGCCGGGGCCCGGCCCCCCCGCCGCTATCCGATCAACTCGTCCAGCAGCTCCTGGGTCTGCTGCTGGGTCATCCCGTCGCCCTCGGCACGGGCCTCCGCGTACCCGGCGTCGCCCAGCAGCTCCCGCAGCTGGACGGCCATCCGCTCGTGCTCGACCCGGTCCAGGTAGCCACCCTTCGGACCGTGCAGCCCGCTCTGCGCGCCCTGCAGCACCGCCGCCAGCCGGGCCCGCCCCAGGTCCCCGTCGCGCGCGGCGAAGGAGCACAGCACCCCGCACACCGCGGGCACCACCATCACGGTCATGTGCTCGGCGAAACCGCTCGCCGCCGTCATCGCCCGCAGCGACCGGCGGCCCTCGCGCAGCATGGCGAGCCCCCGCTCCGGATCTCCGGCCCGGGCGGTGATCCAGCCCCGGGCACTGAGCAGCAGCCCCTTCACGATGGTCGGCACGAAGCCGCTCACCGTGATCCCGTCGAGGGCGTCCAGCTCGGCCAGCGCCTCCTGGTAGTCGCCGCGCTGGGCCCGGATGGCGCAGAGCGTCAGGTGGCCCAGCATCAGGGCGCCGGTGGTGGACTGGTTGGCGCCCGGGGAGCCGACGGACTCCACCGCCTCGCGGATCACCCGCTCGCCGCGCGCCAGGTCCCCCTCCAGCAGGGCGGTGCCGAGGTGCACCTTCAGGAACGGCACCTCCTGCGGCGCCCCCAGCTCCTCGGCCAGCTCGATCGCCCGCTGGTACGCGACGGCGGCGGCCCCGACCTCGCCCCGGTTGGCCAGCGCCTCGCCGCGGGCCGCCAGCGCCTGCGAGACCCCCCAGAGGTTGCCGGCCTGCTCGTACAGTTCCAGGGAGCGCTCGCCGTCCCGGATGCTCTGCTCCAGGCCGCCCGGCCAGTCGTTCAGCATCCTGGCCCGGGCCTGCAGGATGAACGCCAGGTCGTTCGGCCCGCCGTGCACCTCGCAGCCGCGGACCGCGTCGTCCAGCAGCTCCCTCATCAGGTCCAGCCGGCCGGACAGGAAGGCGCCGAACACCCGCATCAGCGCCGGGAACCGGTAGGACTGCGGCAGCTCCGGGGAGTAGGCGTCCATCAGGCGCCGGGCGACCACGACCGCCTCCGGGTCGCCGAGCACGTCCAGGTTCCCCTCGAACAGCCCGAGCAGCCGGAACATCGCGAGCAGCCGGCGGGCCTCCCGGAGCACCGGGTCGGACATCGGCAGGCCGTACGCGAGCACGTTGTGCTCCAGCGGCACCGGCGGCGGGACGTCCGGGCCGAACGGGTCCGGCCCCAGGGCCGCGATCGCGGTGTACCAGCCGCGGGCCTCCAGGCTGTAGCCGCGCAACGACCAGTACCAGCTCATGCCGAGGGCGAGGACCAGCGCCGACTGCTCGTCGCCGCGGTCGACCGCGCGGCGCAGCGCGGCCCGGATGTTGTCCTGCTCCCGCTCCAGCACGGCCAGCCAGTGCAGCTGCCGGGAGCCGTGGACCTCCTGGTCGGCGGAGGCGACGACGGAGCAGAAGTGGGCCAGGTGGGCGGCCTCGGTGGCGGCGCGCTCGGCGGCGGACCCCGCCAGCCGCTCGGTGGCGTACTCGTGGATGGTCTCCAGCATCCGGTAGCGCGGCAGGCTGTCGTCGTCCAGATCGGCCACCAGCAGGGACTTGTCGACCAGGGACAGCAGCAGGGCGGCGACCTCGCCCCGGGCCACCTCGGCCCCGTCGGCGCAGATCGCCTCGGCGTCCTCCAGCCGCCAGCCGCCAGCGAACACCGACAGGCGCCGCAGCACCGCCCGCTCCCGCTTGCCCAGCAGGTCCCAACTCCAGTCGACGACCGCGCGCAGGGTCTGCTGGCGCGGCAGCAGGGTGCGGCTGCCGGCGGTGAGCAGCGCGAAGCGGCCGTCCAGGCGTTCGGCTATCTGGCGGGCCGTCATCACCCGCAGCCGGGCGGCGGCCAGTTCGATGGCCAGCGGCAGGCCGTCCAGGCGGCGGCAGATCTCGGCGCAGGCCTCCGGGTCGCTCTGCGGGTCGAAGCCGGGACGGGCGGTGGCGGCGCGCTCGGCGAACAGCCGCAGCGCCACCGGGTCGGGCAGCGGCTCGACCGGCAGCACCGTCTCGCCGGGCACGCCGAGCGGCTCGCGGCTGGTGGCGAGCACGGTCAGCCCGGGGCACTCGGCGAGCAGCACGTCGGCGAGGTCGGCGGCGGCCTGGATCAGGTGCTCGCAGTTGTCCAGGATCAGCAGCATCCGGCGGTGGCCGCAGTGCTCGACCAGCCGGCGCACCGGGTCCTCGGCGCGCTTGTCCATCACCTCGGCGACCATGCTGGCGCTGTGCAGCTGGATCTCGCGCAGGCCGAGCGCGGAGACCACGGCGGCGGGGACGGCGTCCGGGCTCTCCAGCGGGGCGAGTTCGGCCACCCAGACGCCGTCCGGCCAGTGCCCGGCGGACTGCTCGGCGCGGCCGGCCTCGATCGACATCCTGGTCTTGCCGGAGCCGCCGGGGCCGGTCAGGGTGACCATCCGACGGTCCGTCACCATGCCCCGGAGGGAGGCTATGTCGACCTCACGGCCGACGAAGCTGGTCAGCCGGCCGCGCAGGTTGCTTCCGGCGCGGGGGAGTTGGGGGGCCGGCTGAGCCGGCGCCGATGGCGCGGGCGGCGCGGGCGGCACTGTCGGGGCGGACCGCGGAGGCTCCGAGGAGGCGAGCAACTCGGCGTGCACGGACTGGAGTTGACGACCAGGGTCGACGCCGAGCTCCTCCGCCAGGGCCCGCCTGGTGCGCTCGTAGTGGCGCAGCGCCTCGGCGGTGCGGCCGCTCTCGTGCAGCGCCCGGAGCATCAGCAGCTGCAGGGGCTCGTCCAGCGGCTGCCGTTCGCACAACTCGGCGAGTTCGGCGACCAGCTCGGCGGCCCGGCCGAGCCCGAGGTCGGCGGTGATCCGGTGGCGGCGGACCTCGTCCCGCTGGGCCTCCAGCCGGGCGGCCGGGCCCGCGCGGTCGGGCAGGTCGGCCAGAGCCGGGCCGCGCCACAGGGCGAGTGCGGCGCGCAGCCGCTCGGCGGCCAGCGCGTGGTCGCCGGCGTCCAGGGCGCGACGGCCCTCGCCGCTCAGCCGCTGGAAGTCGGCGAGGTCGGTGGCCGGCTCGGTCAGCCAGTACCCGGCGGGGCCGGAGCCGACCCGCTCCCGGCCGATGGTGCGGCGCAGTCGGCCGACCAGGGTCTGCAGCGCGGCGGAGGAGTCCTGCGGGGGCTCGGCGTCCCACACCTCGTCCACCAGCAGGTCGGCCGGGACCGGCCGGCCCTGGCGCAGCGCCAGCGCGGTGAGCAGGGCCCGCAGCCGGGCGCCGCCGAGCGGGGCCGGTGTGCCGTTGTCGTTGTGGGCCGTGGTGGTCCCGAGGATGCCGTAGTGCACCGGTCCATTCTGGTCGATGGGCGGTGGCGGGGCCGCACAATTGTCCCGGCTCCCCCGGCCGGCCCGGACGGCGGCGGAACCGGGGGTGAGCCCTCGGACGTTCACCCCACACGGCTTGTCCGGCCACCGGCCCGCCCGGCATGATCGGTCCCTGCCGGTATTCCCCTTCCCTCTGCCCACGGAGCACCCCCACCATGACCTTCGCCGCCACGCCGCGATCCCGCAGCGAGGACCGCCGGATCAGCCCGGTGTTCTGGGTGCTCCTCGCCACCCTCGGCACCTCCGCCTGGGCGGTGTACGCCGGCTACGGCAACGCCCGGTTCGGGGTGTTCCTGTTCGTGGTGTCGGGGTGGATGGTGTCGCTCTGCCTGCACGAGTACGCCCACGCGCGCACCGCGCTGCACGGCGGCGACATCACCGTCGGCGCCAAGGGCTACCTCACGCTCAACCCGCTGAAGTACACCAACGTGCTGCTCAGCTTCGTGCTGCCGATCGTCTTCGTGATCCTCGGCGGCATCGGCCTGCCCGGCGGCTCGGTGTGGATCGAGCGGCACCGGATCCAGGGCCGGCTCAAGCACAGCCTGATCTCGGCGGCCGGGCCGCTGGTGAACCTGGTGTTCGCGGCGGCACTGCTGATCCCGGTCGGCGCCGGCTGGCTGGACGACTCGACCGTGCACGCCTCCTACTACGGCTACGAGCTGACCGTCTCGCCCTTCGCCTGCGCCCTCGGCTTCCTCGGCCTGCTGCAGCTCAGCGCGGCCCTGCTGAACCTGCTGCCGGTGCCCGGCCTGGACGGCTACGGGATCATCGAGCCCTGGCTCTCGCTCAAGACCCGGCGCGCGGTCGAGCCGTTCGCGCCGTACGGCATGCTCGCGGTGTTCGCGCTGCTGTGGCAGCCCGAGGTGAACTCGTTCTTCTTTGGGATCGTCCACGACCTGATGAACCTGTTCGGCGTGGACACCGACTACGCGACGGTCGGCCGGTACCTCTTCAGCTTCTGGAAGAACTAGCCCTGCTCGGCCGCCGCCGCGGCCTCGGCCAGCTTCGCCTTGCGGCGGTTCAGCCACAGCACGTTGCTGGCCACACCGGCCAGCGGGAGCCAGATCAGCCCGATCCAGAAGCCCGCGATCACCGAGACCACGGCGGCCGCCAGCGCGAGGACGGTGACGATCAGGGCGATGAGGGACGTGCGAGGCATGACGCGGGGCTCCTAGGCGCGGGTACGGACGGCCGGGTTGCGACCGCCACCCATTGTCGCCGACCTCACCTCCGGAAACGGTCCAGGGGTGAGGCCGACACGACGTCCGTCGATCACACGTCGGTGACCCGCAGGCCCGCGTGGGCCTTGTAGCGGCGGTTGACCGAGATCAGGTTGGCCACCAGCGCCTCCACCTGGTGGGCGTTGCGCAGCCGGCCCGCGAAGATGCCCCGCATGCCGGGGATCAGGTCCGCCAGCGCCCGCACCACGTCGGTGGCGGCCCGGTCGTCGCCGAGCACCATGACGTCGGTGTCGATCCGCTCCACCGACTCGTCCTGCAGCAGCACCGCCGAGAGGTGGTGGAAGGCGGCGGTGACCCGGGAGTCCGGCAGCAGCGCGGCGGCCTGCTGGGCGGCGCTGCCCTCCTCCGGCTTCAGCGCGTAAGCGCCCTGCTTGTCGAAGCCGAGCGGGTTGACGCAGTCCACGACGATCTTTCCGGCCAGCTCCGCGCGCAGCGCGGCCAGGGTGGCGGCGTGGCCGTCCCACGGGACGGCCACGATCACCACGTCGCTCTCCCGGGCGACGGTGGCGTTGTCGGCGCCGCGCACGCCCAGGCCCAGCTCGGCGGCCGAGGCCTCGGCCCGGGCGGCGTCGCGGGAGCCGATGATCACCTGCTGGCCGGCCTTGGCCAGCCGCAGGGCCAGTCCCCGCCCCTGGTCGCCGGTGCCGCCCAGGACGCCGACCACCAGCTGCGAGACGTCCGGCGCGTCGTGGGCCGGGTTTGTCGCTGAATCGAGGGAAGTCATGGGCCGATCCTGCCAAATCCCCGGCCGGGCGCGACATCCTGGCCCGCATGGACGTGGTGAGAGTTTCAGCACTCCGGGAGCGGCTGGCGGGCACCGGCTGGCTGGAGGCGGTCGGCGGCTTCGCGGGCTCGCTGCGGCGTTCGGTGGAGCGGCGCGGGGCGGGCGAGTTGCTGCTGGTCGGCACCGAGGCGTACGAGCCCTGGCACCTGGCCGCCCACCTGGAGGACGAGGCCGCCTGGTCGGCCGTCCCCCGGCTGGCGCCCACCCTGCTGCGGCACCGCCCGCCCCCCGCCGCCCCGGCCCACCTGGCGCACGGCCTGCGCCGGCTCACCGAGGCCCGGCGCGGCGCCACCGTCCTGGTGGTGGCCCCCGCCGCGGTCGGCGCCCCGCTGCTGGAACGGGTGCGGGACGCCCGCCGGCACGGCGCGACCGTCCTCGCGCTGGACGGCGCCGCTCCCGGCGCACCGGGTGACCTCGGCGGCATCGCCCATGAGCGACTGGCCGTCGGCACCGCCGCCGAGGAGCCCTTCGACCTCGCCCAGCACCTGGTCACCGCCGCCGCCGGGCAGCCGGCCGGCCGCCGCTCCGCCCTGGACCGGCTGGCCGAACTCGCCGGGCGGCTGACCTCGGCGCCCTCGCTCAGCCGCTGGTGAAAAACCCGTTGCGGGGGCCTGAGTAGCCGTCCGAGGATGGTGGTTCGTGGACGACGACGAACCATCACATACCGGTCGGCCGCGCGCGCTGCTGCGCACGCTGACGCCCGACCTGTCCCCGTGGCGCGCCTCGCGCGACTTCCGCTACCTGTGGACCTCCGGCTGCGTGACCAGCTTCGGCAGCTTCCTGACGTACGTCGCCGTGCCGATGCAGATCAAGGAGCTCACCGACTCCTCCCTCGCGGTCGGCCTGATCGGCGCCGTCGAACTCGTCCCGCTGATCGTCTTCGGCCTCTGGGGCGGCGCGCTCGCCGACGCCCTGGACCGGCGCAAGCTGGTGCTGCGCTCGGAGGCCGCGCTCGGCCTGCTCGCCGGACTGCTGCTGCTCAACGCCCTGCTGCCGCACCCGGTGCTCTGGCCGATCTACCTGGTCGCCGCGCTGGTCGCGGCCTGCGACGGCCTGCAGCGCCCGGCACTGGACTCGCTGTTGCCGCGGATCGTCGCGCACCAGCACCTGACCGCCGCGTTCGCCCTCAAGTCCCTTTACCACAACGTCGCTTCGGTGGCCGGGCCGGCGCTGGCCGGCATCGTGGTGGCCTTCTCCGGGGTGCAGACCGCGTACGCGCTGGACGTGCTCACCTTCGCCGTCTCGCTGCTTCTGCTGGTGCGGATCAAGGCCGTGCCGCCGCCCACCGGCGCCGAGCGCCCGTCCGTACGGGCGGTGCTCACCGGGGTGCGGTACGCGTGGAGCCGCAAGGACCTGCTGGGCACCTACGCGATCGACACCTGCGCCATGCTGTTCGCCTTCCCGGTGGCCGTCTTCCCCTTCCTGGCCTCGGAGTTGAACGCGAACTGGGCGCTCGGCCCGATGTACGCGGCCTCCGCCGTCGGCGGCCTGCTGGTCGGCGCGACCAGCGGCTGGACGTCCCGGGTCCACCGGCACGGACGGCTGCTGGTGGCCGCCGCGGTCGGCTGGGGAGCGGCCATGGCGCTGGCCGGGCTGTCCGGGAACGTCTGGGTGGTGCTGCTCGGACTGGCGCTGGCCGGCGGCGCCGACCAGGTCAGCGGGATCGCCCGCTCGACGATGTGGAACCAGTCCATCCCGGACGCGGTCCGCGGCCGGATGGCCGGTGTCGAGCTGCTCAGCTACTCCGTCGGCCCCCAGCTCGGCCAGGTCCGGGCCGGCACCATGGCCGGGCTGATCGGGGTGCGCGCCGCGGTCTGGACCGGCGGCCTGGCCTGCGTGGTCGCCGTGCTCGCGGTCGCCGCCGCGCTGCCGAGGCTGCTCGCGTACGACGACCGCACCGACCCGCACACCGCCGCGATCCGGGCCGAACACGAACGCGCCGACCGCGAGGCGGCCGCGGCGGCGTGACCGGACCGGGCGGCCTCACTCACCGCGGGCCAGCGTCTCCCTCATGACGTCCTCGATGGGAACGCCCGGCGAGGGATTGGCCATGCGCTCGTCGATGATCCGGTTGATGTCGTGCTCCTCCCCGTCCTGGTGCTCCCGCAGGACCTCGATCGGCACGACGGCGACGTCCTCGTCGCGGCGCCTGATCACGACGCTACTCGCCCCCCTCGTCCTTCGGCTTGTCGCTCCAGCGCGGATCGTTCTGCCACTCCCGGTTGCGCTCGTCCGCGGTCTGCAGCGCGTGGGCGGCCTCATCGGGGGTGGCGTACGGCCCGAGGCGGTCCTTGGCCGGGCACTCGGGGCCCTCCTCGACCTTGCCGTGCTTGATGCAGTAGAACCACTCGCCGGGCTGGCCGGTCGGCTTGCGGTGGAATCCCAGGGGCATGACGCTCTCCCGTTCAGACGGATGGGTCGGTACCGATCATTCCCCGGCCCGGGCGGCCGTGCACACCGCCCGGGAACGGCGGGGCCCGGCGGCTAGACTCGCCGCCATGGCTCTCGTACCCGGCATCCAGTCCCCCATCCGCAAGGTCCCGGCGCACATCACGCGTCCCGAGTACGTCGGGCGGCCCGCCCCGACGCCGTACACCGGGCCCGAGGTGCAGACCGCCGAGACGATCGAGAAGATGCGGATCGCGGGCGGGATCGCGGCCCGGGCGATGGAGGAGGCGGCCAAGCTGATCGCCCCCGGCGTCACCACCGACGCGCTGGACGTCGTGGCCCACGAGTACATGTGCGACCACGGCGCCTACCCGTCCGACCTCGGCTACCGAGGCTTCCCGAAGTCGATCTGCACCTCGATCAACGAGGTGATCTGCCACGGCATCCCGGACTCGACCGTGCTGCAGGACGGCGACATCGTCAACATCGACGCCACCGCGTACATCCACGGGGTGCACGGCGACCTCAACGCCACCTACCTGGTCGGCGACGTGGACGAGGAGTCCCGGCTGCTGGTCGAGCGCACCCGGGAGTCCCTCAACCGGGCGATCAAGACGGTCAAGCCGGGCCGTCAGATCAACGTCATCGGACGGGTGATCGAGTCCTACGCCAAGCGCTTCGACTACGGCGTGGTGCGGGACTTCACCGGACACGGCATCAACACGTCGTTCCACTCCGGCCTGATCATCCCGCACTACGACAGCGAGCGGGCCACCGAGGTGATCAAGCCGGGCATGACCTTCACCATCGAGCCGATGCTGACCCTGGGCACGTACGACTACGAGATCTGGGCGGACGGCTGGACGGTCGTCACCAAGGACCGCAAGCGCACCGCCCAGTTCGAGCACACCCTGGTGGTCACGGCGGACGGCGCGGAGATCCTCACCCTGCCGTGACCCGGTTTCTTCCTAGCCGATGAGCCACTGCTCCTCGGCCACCGCGCCCACCTCGGTGCAGGCGTCGGTGAGCACGTCCAGGACGCGCAGCGGGTCCGGCAGCGGCTGCTCGGGCCCGCGCAGCCACCGCACCTGGGAACCGTCCGGCAGCGCGGCCGGCGGGAGCAGGGTGTACGAGCCGCGGCAGTGCCAGCGCAGGCCGGGGTGCTCGGACATGGTGTCGGGGGTGGAGTCGAGCGCGCTCGGCCACCACTCGTCCTCGTCCTGCGGGGTGCCCCGGGTGGCCGTGAAGAACAGGTAGCGGTCCTCGCCGACGGCCGCGACCGGCCCCTCGACGCCCAGCGCGGTCAACCGCTCCAGCGCCAGCCGGCCGGCCTCGGCCGGGACGTCCAGCACGTCGTGGACCCGGCCGGTGGCGGTGATGAAGTTGGCCTGCGGGTCGCGGGAGAGCCAGCGGGACAGTTGCTCGGCATCGGTGGTCGCCTGGGTCTGCCAGGCGAAGGAGACCGGGTGCTGGGCCGGGGCCGGGCAGGCCACCCGGTCACAGGAACATCGGTAGCCGGCCGGGTGGGCGGCGGGTGCGAGCGGGAATCCGGCGCGCACCGCGTCGAGCAGCTGATCCAGTCCGGCGGACGGGTCCTCGCCCCCCGGGCGGGCCCGCTGTCGATCACGCCTCTGCCACCAGGTCGTCCACCTGCCGCCGGCTTCCATCGGGCCCCTTCCGCGCACTGCTGTGCCTGGTGTGACACAGCGTTCGACGTACCACTCCGACGCAACGCACAGCGCCCCCCGCTGCTTCCCAGGTAGGTGCTCGGCCCTGCTGTCCGCGCCCTGCCGGCCGCGGCCCGGGGTCACCGGACGGCCGACGCCCGGGTCACGGTACGGAGTCGCGGCAGCACGCTGTCCGCGCCGGTTCCGGCCGGAGGGCACGCCGACCCGCGCCTCGCCCGGCCCGTACGGGCCCGCTGACCCGGGTGAACCCCGAGGGCGTACAGGAAAGGATAGGGGTGCGCGGGGCCTCCGAATGACCGGGGGCGGTGCCTCTCCGGTCACAGTCCGGGCACCCGGCCCTCACCGGACCTCCGTCTCGGGGTGCCCGGGCCATGCTCTGGGCGTGGCCACCACGTGGAGGTGAGACCCTGGAGGGGTGAAGAGCGCGGACACCGAATTCGTCGGCGGCCCCCTGGACGGGAAGATCCTCCCGATCCCGCTGGGGCCGATGCTGGGCGTGCCGAAGAAGTACAAGGTCCCGGTCCCCGCGCACGGCGAGACTCCCGCGCGCACACTGGTGTACGTCCGGAGCAAGCAGGTTCGGGGCCTGAGCTGGTTCTGGCGCTACGAGTACGACGAGGCGGCCACCGCCAAGGCCTCCGACTGACGGGCCGCCCGCTCCGCTCCCCCATCACCTCCCCAGGAGCGTCGGCATGGCCAGGACGGTACGGCACCACCGGAACCGCTCGCAGGCGGTCGCCCACCACAACCGGCAGGTCGCCGGGATCACCGGGGTGCTGCTGCTGGCGGTGTCCCTCTACAGCGTGACGATCGGCCCCGACGGCCGGCTCTGGTTCGGCTGGGCGGTGCTGCTGCTCGCCTGTGTGGCCCTGTTCGTGGTCCGGCCCTGAGCCTCCAGGGGCCGGAGAGCAGCGGCACCGCCCGTCACGCCCGTCCCCCCGCGCCGGTCAGTCATCCTCGGCGAGGATCAGGTACAGCTTCTTGCGGGCCTCGGTCAGCACCGCCAGGCCCTTGGCGCGCTGCGCCTCGGTGCCCGTCCGCATGACCTGGTTGACGGCCAGCTCGACCGCGGCGAGCGCCTGGCCCACCTCCTGGACCGCCTCCCAGTCGACCTCCCGGCCGGCCTCCGCCCACGGCTCCGTCGGCCCGGCCTCGGCCTCGGCCCGACCCGCCTCGGTGAGCGAGACCAGCCGCTTGCCGCCGATCTCCTCAGCGGTGATCAGGCCCTCCTCCTCCAGCAGCTGGAGGTTCGGGTAGATCGAGCCCGGGCTGGGCCGCCAGGCCCCGCCGGTCCGCTCGGTGATCTCGGCGATCATCTCGTAGCCGTGCATCGGCCGTTCCTTGAGCAGGGCCAGCAGCGACGCGCGGACGTCCCCGCGCCGGGCCCGGCCGCCGCGCCGCCCGTGCGGGCCGCCTCGCCGGGCGCCGTGGCCGCCGAAGCCGTGCCCGAACGGGCCGCCGCGCTGCGGGCCGAATCCGCCGAAGGCCTCCCGCCCCTCGAAGCCCTCCCCGGGCATCCCCCGGAACTCCGGGCCCGGACCGCGGCGCCTTCGGCCGCCGCGCGGGCCCTCTCCACGAAATCGCATTCCTGAGCGCATGGCGCCCACCTCCTTGTTCACCGAAACAGTCGAGTTACTGTCTCGATAGTTCGACGATATATCGGCAACTGTCGCTCGTCAACGGATAACGACACGGCCGCCCCGGCTGACGACACGGCCGCCCCACAGGGCGCGCGGGCCCGTCGGCGGCTACGGTGACGGGCATGGCCGGTGAACGAGACCTTGCGACCCTGCTGCGCGGGATGCGACCGCAGCTCAACCCGGGGCGGTACGTCTACTGCACCCTCCCCGCGAAGATGCCCGCCGGGATGCGGCCGGTGGTGACCGTCGCCGAACCGGAAGGGGTGACGATGGTCGTCGCCCAGGAGGAGGCCGACGCGCTCGGGCTGCGCTACGAGTACGTCGCGGCCTGGATCACCCTGCAGATCCACTCGGCGCTGGAAGCCGTCGGACTGACCGCCGCCGTGGCCGGACGGCTCGCCGAGGAGGGCATCAGCTGCAACGTCGTGGCCGGCTTCCACCACGACCACCTGTTCGTCGCCGCCGACGACGCCGACCGCGCCGTCCGCGCCCTGGAGGAGCTCTCCGCCCGCTCCGCCTGACGGTCCCGCCGGGTGGCCGCCGCCGACCGACCCTTCGACACTGGAAACAGCCGCCCCGCCAGGGCCGGCCCCCACCGGAAGGAGACGGCCGCCATGGCCATCTGCGTCACCTGCGGCAACGACTACTGGCTCGCCTTCGAGATCAAGACGGTCACCGGCGACACCTACACCTTCGACAGCTTCGAGTGCGCGATGGAGAAGCTCGCCCCCCGCTGCGAACACTGCGCCGTCCGCATCGTCGGCCACGGCGTCGAGGTGGCCGGCATGTTCTTCTGCTGCGCCAACTGCGCCCGCGTCAACGGCGGCCTGGGCGAACAGATCCGCGACGCCGTCGGCGCCCACCCGGCCTGACCGGCCCCTCGGCGTCCCGCAACGCCCCTCAACACACGAAGGCCCTCCGACCCGTGCGGGTCGGAGGGCCTTCGGATGTCCAGACGACGGAAGAGTCGGCCATGTACGCCGGGTTCTGTCTCCCGGGTTGCTTGCGCGGCCCGGGGAGGCGGCCATCCATCTAGGACTGCCGTTGCCGACAGCCTCGTGCGGTCTACCCGCGAACTCGGGCGAGCAGCCCTCAGTCGTCCGCGCACGGTGCCCGAGGGCACCGATCTTGACCTTGCTCCAGGTGGGGTTTACCTAGCCGGCCGGGTCACCCCGGTCGCTGGTGGTCTCTTACACCACCGTTTCACCCTTACCCACGCGCCGTAGCGGTGGGCGGTCTGTTTTCTGTGGCACTGTCCCGCGGGTCACCCCGGGTGGGCGTTACCCACCACCCTGCTCTGTGGAGCCCGGACGTTCCTCGGCGGGTCAGGGACCCGTCGCGACCGCCCGGCCGGCTCTTCCGCCGTAGTGGTCATCGTAGCCGCTCGGGCGGGGCCTCCCGTACACCGGACCGGGCCACGGGCGGCTCGGCGCCGAGGCGGGCGGCCACCCGGGCGGCGGTGCCGGTGGCCCAGGCGGTGGTGGTGAGCAGCCCGAGGGCGAGGATCACGGCACCCAGGCCGACCAGGATCCACCAGCCGGCGTGGCTGGCCGGGGCGAAGCCGGTGGCCACCGGGCCGACCACGGCCGAGGTGACGACCGTGCCGATCACCGCCACACCCAGCGACTGGCCGACCTGCCGGCTGGTCGAGGCGACCGCCGCGGCCACACCCGCCTGGGCGCGCGGCATGCCGGAGACCGCCGCGTTGGTGATCGGCGGGTTCACCATGCCGAAGCCGAAGCCGAACAGCGCGTACGCGACCAGCAGCAGCGCCGACGGCGAGTCGGCGGACAGCCGGGTGAGCAGCAGGCCGCTCGCGGCGAGGCAGAGCCCGGCCACGGCCAGCGGCACGCGCGGACCCCGACTGCTGACGATCCGTCCGGACAGCGGCGCGCAGACCAGCATCATCCCGGCCATCGGCAGCGTCCACAGGCCCGCCTCGACCGGGTCGTAGTGCCGGACGTCCTGCAGGTAGAGGGTGTTGAGGAAGAGGAAGCCGCCGAGCCCGGCGAACGCGCAGACCGCGGTGACGGTCGCGCCGGTGAACGGGGCGCTGGCGAAGAACCGCGGGTCCACCAGCGGGTCGGCCACCCGCCGCTCCCAGAGCGGGAAGGCGACCAGCGCGGCCACCGCCGTGGCGGCCAGGGCGACGATCAGCGGGGAGGTCCAGCCGTTGCCCGGGCCCTCGATGATCGCGGCGGTGCCACAGCCCAGCAGGACGATCATCAGCGACTGTCCCACCGGGTCCAGCCGGCGCGGCCTCGGCGCGCGCGACTCGGGGACGTAACGGGCGGTCAGCAGTATGGCGGCGAGCGCCACCGGGACGTTGATCAGGAAGATCGAGGGCCAGCCCGCGCCGTTCACCAGGAAGCCGCCGAGCAGCGGCCCGAGCGCCATCGAGATGCCGACCACGCCGCCCCAGACGCCGATCGCCCGGGCCCGCTCCTTCGGGTCGGTGAAGGTGTTGGTGATGATCGACATCGCCACCGGGTTGAGCATCGAGCCGCCCACCGCCTGCACCGCCCGGAACACCACCAGCCACTCCAGGTCGGGCGCCAGGCTGCACAGCAGCGAGCCGAGCGCGAAGCAGGTCAGCCCGATCTGGAACACCCGGCGGCGGCCGAAGCGGTCGGCCACCGAACCGAACAGCATCAGCAGCGAGGCCAGCACCAGGGTGTAGGCGTCGATGATCCACTGCAGCCCGGAGGCCGGGGCGTCCAGGTCCTTCTGGATCGCCGGCAGGGCGATGTTCACCACGGTGTTGTCCAGGCCGACGATGAACAGGCTCATGCAGCAGATCGCGAGGACGAGCAGACGGCGGCGTCGCCCGGAGGCGGGGGCGGCGAGTGAGGCGGCATAGGACACGGACCGATCCTCCCACCCCCGGGCGGGCGCGGGGCCACGAATCGGACCGTCCGGGTGGCGGCTCCGCGGTGCACGGACCGCGGCCGTGCGGGGGTCGCTCAGACGGCGGCGAAGCGGACCGTCCGGGTGGCCGGGTCGGCCGTGGTCAGGCGGACGTCGATCACCCGGCCGAGCGGGAGCGGCCGCCCGTCGGCGGTGCCGTCCGCGGTGCCCTCGGCGTGGTCGGCTCCGCCCGGTCCGCCTGCGCCGTCGGCTGGGCCGGCGCGGTCACAGCGGGCCCGGACGGCGGGCTCGCGCAGCTGGACGGTGCCGGAGCCGGGGCGCTTCCCGTCGACCTCGATGACCACCGCGGAGAAGTCCTCGCCCTCCCGGCCGACCAGCAGCTCCGCCTCCACCAGGTCCACGCAGGCCCGTTCCACCTCGGCCGCCCGGCGGTCCCCGCTCGCCATCAGCGCCGGGACGGCCGGCAGCGCCTCGCGCGCCCAGTCCGGCACGTCCTCCCCCGCCGCCACCGCCGCGCACACCTCCTGCGCGAAGCGGTCGCCGAGCCGGCGCAGCGGCGCGGTGCAGTGCGCGTACGGGGCGGCCAGCGCGGCGTGGCCCGGCTCGGCGGGGGCGGGCAGCCCGCGGGACTCGTCGAAGGCGTGGTAGCCGGCGCCGCGCAGCAGCCCGGTGCAGGCGTTGAGGAAGGCGGCGTTCAGCGGCGCTTCCGGGTCCAGCGAGCGGATCAGCTCCGGGTACGGGAGCGCCTGCGGCCAGTCCACGTCCAGCGCGGCGGCGATCCGGCGCAACCGCTCGTACGCGGCGGTGGGCGCGGCCGGCAGGGTGCGCAGCAGGCCGACGCCGGCGTCCAGCATCAGTTCGGCGGCGGCCATGCCGGTGAGCAGCGAGATCTGCGCGTTCCAGCCGTCGGCGGGGCTCGGCGCGCGGTAGCCGAGGACGTAGCCGTGCAGGGTCTCCTCGACCTCCTGCTCGGGCACCGACAGGCTGATCCCGCCCCGGGCGCGCTCCTGCTCCTCGCGCAGCCGGCCGACGGTGGCGAGCAGGGCGAGCTGCTCGTCGGCGCCGCCGAGGTCCACGGCGCGCTGGACGGCGGCGTAGTCCAGGCGGCGGTGCGAGCGGACCACGGCGCGGCGGACGTCCGCCAGGACGACGGCGCCGTCGGCGTCCAGGTCCAGCTGCCAGAGCAGGGCGGGACGCGGCTCGCCGGGCAGCAGGCTGGCGGCGTCCTCGGAGATCCGGGCGGGGTGCAGCGGGACGCGGTGGTCCGGGAAGTACAGCGTCTCGACCCGGCGCCGGGCCTCCGCGTCGATCGCCCCGCCGGGGCGGACGAAGGCGGCGACGTCGGCGATCGCGTAGTGCACCCGGTAGCCGCCGCCCGGCCGGTGGCTGAGGTGCATCGCCTGGTCGAGGTCCCGGGAGCCCGGCGGGTCGACGGTGAACAGCGGCAGCTCGGTGGCGTCGTACTCCGGCAGCCAGGGCCGCTCGGCCGCCTCCTCCGCCTCGGCGAGCACCGCCTCCGGCCACTCGGTGTGGATCTCCAGGTGGGTGCGGAGCTCGGTCAGCTCGGTGTTGATCCGGGCGGAGTCGGCGGCCTTGACGCGCAGTTTTCGGCGAGGCATGGACGCCAGGGTAGAGCGGGACCAGGGGATTCCGGACGGAGGCTCAGCGAGCCCTCAGCGCCCGAGCAGGGACTTCAGCTCCTTGGCGGCCAGAGCGACCGCGTCGTCGTAGCCGCCGGTGGCCAGCCGCAGCATGAAGGCCACGGCGTCGTCCGGGTGCGGGCGGGTGCGTGGGAGGTCGGAGCGGGTCCGACGGTCGACCGTGCGGTTCTGCTCGGCCCTTGGGCGGCGTCGGGAGCCGGAGCGGCCGCAGTAGGGTGGCGGGGTTCGTCCGCCACAAACTGTTGAGGAGTCCGCTGTGCTGGTGCTGTTGCCGCCCTCGGAGGGCAAGGCCGGGTCCGGGGACGGCGAGCCGGTCGCGCTCGACCGGCTGTCGCTGCCGGGGCTGACGGCGGCGCGCGGTGCGGTGCTGGACGCGCTGGTCGGCCTCTGCCGGGGTGACGAGGACACCGCCGCCGAGGTGCTGGGCCTCACTCCCGGCCTGCGCGGCGAGATCGCCAAGAATGCGGGCCTGCCGACGGCGGGGGCCCGTCCGGCGGCCGAGGTGTACACCGGAGTGCTGTTCGACAACCTGGGCCTGGCCACCCTGGACGCCGCCGCGTACGGCCGGGCCGAGCGTTCGCTGCTGGTGTTCTCCGGGCTGTGGGGCGCGGTGCGGATCTCGGACCGGATCCCGTCCTACCGCTGCTCGATGGGGGTGAAACTCCCCGGCCTGGGGGCGCTCGGCGCGTACTGGCGGGGCGCGATGGCCGCGGTGCTGCCGGAGGTGGCGGACGGGCTGGTGCTGGACCTGCGCAGCTCCGCGTACGCGGCGGCCTGGAAGCCGGCGGGCGAGGTGGCCGCCCGGACCGCGACCGTCCGGGTGCTGCAGGAGCGGGGCGGCAAGCGCACGGTGGTCAGCCACTTCAACAAGGCGACCAAGGGCCGGCTGGTCCGGGACCTGCTGGTCACCGGGGCCGAGCCGAAGACGCCGGGCGAGCTGATGGACGCGCTGCTGGGGCTGGGCCACCGGGTCGAGCTGGCGGCGGAGGGCACGGCGCGCAAGCCGTGGCAGCTGGACGTGGTGGTCACGGACGTGCACTGAGCTGCGCCGAGCGGGTCGGGCGGGCCCGGGGACCCGCCCGACCGCCGACGTCAGCGCAGGTGCGAGGTGTCGTTGAGCAGCCGCAGCGAGGCGTTGCCGTCGGCGTAGTACTGGACGGCGCAGATCGAGGCGGCGGACAGCTCCATCCGGTACATCGAGTCCGGCGGGGCGCCGAGCGCCAGCCGGACCAGGGTCTTGATCGGGCTGACGTGCGAGACCACCAGCACGGTCTTCCCCGCGTACCGGGCGAGGATCTTGTCCCGGGCGACGCCGGCCCGGTGGGTGAGCGTGGTGAAGCTCTCGCCGCTGCCGGTCGGCTTGGCCTTGGCGGAGCCGAGCCACGCCGACAGGTCGTCCGGGTACCGCTCCTGGACCTCGGCGAAGGTCAGACCCTCCCAGTCGCCGAAGTCGACCTCGCGCAGCCCGTCCTCGATCCGGACCTCCAGGCCGAGCCGGGCGGCGACGGTCTCGGCGGTCTGCCGGGTGCGGCGCATCGGGGAGGCGACGACCGCCTGGATGCTGCCGCGCGCGGCCAGCGCCTCGGCGGCCCGCTCGGCCTGCCAGCGGCCCTTGTCGGAGAGCTCCGGGTCGGTGCCGCCGCTGCCGGAGAAGCGCTTCTCCGGGGTGAGCGGGGTCTCGCCGTGGCGCAGCAGGACGAAGGTGGTGGGGGTGCCGAGGTCGGCGGGGGCGGCCCAGCCGGCCTTCGGGGCGGGGGTCTCCAGCGGCGGCTCGTCGACGACCACGGCCTTGGCCTTCGGCTCCCACCGGCGGCCCGCCTGGCCGGCGTCCATGGCCTCGTTGGCCAGCCGGTCGGCGTCCTTGTTCCGCTCGCGCGGGATCCAGGTGTAGGTGACCCGGCCGCCCGGGAAGAGCGTGCGCGCCTCCGCGGCCAGCGGCCGCATGTCGGGGTGCTTGATCTTCCAGCGCCCGGACATCTGCTCGACGACCAGCTTGGAGTCCATCCGGACGTCCACCGAGGCGTCCGGGTCGAGCTCGCGGGCCGCCTCGAGGCCGGCGATCAGGCCCCGGTACTCGGCCACGTTGTTGGTGGCGTGGCCGATGAACTCGGCGGCTTCCGCGACGATCTGCCCGGTGTCGCCGTCCCGGACCACCGCGCCGTAGCCGGCCGGCCCCGGGTTGCCCCGGGACCCGCCGTCGGCCTCGACGATGAAGCGCGCCGTCACCGGCTCAGACGCCCGAGTCGGCGGTGCGGACCAGGATCCGTGAGCAGTTCTCGCAGCGGACGACCTTGTCGGCCGGCTCGGCCTTGATGGCGTTCAGCTCGGTGATCGAGAACTCGGTGCGGCAGCCCTCGCAGCGGCGCTGGTAGAGGCGGGCCGCGCCGACGCCGCCCTGGGTCTCGCGCAGCTTGGTGTAGACCTTCAGCAGGTCGGCGGGGATGACGGCGGCCACGGTCTCGCGGTCGCGCTTGACCTTCTCGGCCTCGCCGTCGATCTCGGCGAAGGCGGCGTCGCGGCGGCCCTCGGCCTCGGTGAGGACGACGGTGGAGTGCTCCAGGCGGGCGCTCAGCTCCTCGACCCGGGCCTTGGCGGTCTCCTGGCGCTCCATGATCTCCAGCACGACCTCCTCCAGGTCGCCCTGGCGCTTGGCCAGCGAGCCGATCTCGTGCTGGAGGTTCTCCAGGTCCTTCGGCGAGGTGATCGCGCCGGAGTCCAGGCGCTGCTGGTTGCGGGCGGCGCGGGAACGGACCTGCTCGACGTCCTGCTCGGCCTTGGTCAGCTCGCGGGCGGTGTCGCCCTTCTGGGCCTCGGCGGCGACGACGAGGTCCTTGAGGGCGGTGTGGTCGGCGGTGGCCTTCTCGATCTCGGCGTGCTCCGGCAGGCTCCGGCGCCGGTGGGCCAGCTGGTCGAGCTTCGAGTCGATGGCCTGGAGGTCGAGCAGGCGGATCTGGTCGGCGGGCGCGGCGTTCAAGCGGAGAGCTCCTGTGAATCGGGTCAGGCGGTGAAGGACATGGGGGCGTGCGCGGTCCACGGGTCGGTGACCCGGTGGGAGACCTTGGTCTCCACGGCCCAGCCGCGCTCGTCGGCGGCGCCCCGCAGGGCGCGCTCGGCCAGCGCGAGCCAGGGCCACTCGGTGGCCCAGTGGGCGGCGTCGATCAGCGCGACGGGCGCGGCCTCGGCGGCCTCGGACGCCGGGTGGTGGCGCAGGTCGGCGGTCACGTAGGCGTCCACGCCGGCCGCCCGTACGTCGGCGAAGAGGCTGTCGCCCGAGCCGCCGCACACCGCGACCCGGCTGACCAGCCGGTTCGGGTCGCCGGAGACACGGACCCCGGCGGCGGTGGCGGGCAGGCCCGCGGCGACCCGCGCGGCGAAGGCGGACAGGGTCAGCGGGGGCTCCAGCAGGCCGATCCGGCCGGTGCCGCGGCGGCCCAGCGGGTCGGTCGGGTCCGGCACCAGCGGGCCGGTGACCCGCAGGCCGACCGCCTCGGCGAGCGCGTCCGAGACGCCGGGGTCGGCGTGGTCGGCGTTGGTGTGGGCGACGTGCAGCGCGATGCCGTTGGTGATCAGCGTGTGCACCACCCGGCCCTTGAACGTGGTGGCGGCGACGCTGGTGGTGCCGCGCAGGTAGAGGGGGTGGTGGGTGACGACGAGGTCGGCGCCCCACTCCACGGCCTCGTCGACGACCGCCTGGACGGGGTCGACGGCGAACAGCACGCGGCTGACCTCGGCCTGAGGGTCTCCGCAGACCAGGCCGACGGCGTCCCAGGACTCCGCCCACTGCGGAGGGTAGACCTCTTCGAGCGCGGTGATGACGTCGGACAGTTTCGGCACCTGTCGAGACTACCGTGCGCGCGGGGGCGGTCGGGCCTCGGCCGTTCGGGGGGCGGCGTCCCGGGGTGTCCGGGTGTAGCCGCCCGAGGTGTTCGGGCGTAACCGCCCGGGGTGTTCGGACGCGGGTGCCGTGGGCGTACGGATGCGCGTCAACCTGCGACGGAGGCGTCGGATGCGCCCCGCGCCGGCCGCGCGCTCCCGCGCGCCCCGCGCCCGTTACTCACAGCAGGGTTCTCGTACGAATTCGAAACCGCCCCTGGATCACCCTTACGAGTGAAGTGACCGGCTCTGCGTTGAGCCGTCGGATTTCTCGAAACTAACTTCAGTCCTGCGAACGGGAGTTGCCCCGGCAGGAACCCCGACCGGTGGGTCGGAGGTCCGGGTGAGGACTCCCGCGCCGGAGCGGCGCTCCCGCTCCTTCCGAGGAAACCGATCAGGCCGTGCTGCCGTGTCCGGGTGCCGAGCAGTGGCCCCCGGACACGGCGGTCGAGACGAAGGGATGTGGTGGCGAATGGCGGCGGGCACATCGCTGCGTACGGCCGGGGGCCGGGGGTCGGCGGGGCGCGGGCCGGGTGCGGCCGGCTCGTGGCCGGAGACGACGCGGGCGGCGCTGGCCGGCGCCGGAGGCCGGGGAGGCGACGGCGACTGGGACGTCACCGTCGGCGGCTTCTGGTGCACGGCCAGGCCGTCCGCGTCGTCGCCCTTGCCGGAGCAGGGCTGGAAGCTCCACGTCAGCGCGGCGTCGGTGGTGGGCGGGGAGGTGCTCGCGGCGGTGGTGCGGGTGCTCGCCGCCGACCCGTGCGACTTCAAGTTCGCCGCCGGGGAGGAGCGCCTGCGCGAGCTCAACTCCCGTAACAGTGACCGGGGTTCGGCGGGCAAGTTCATCACCGTCTACCCGACGGACGATGCGCAGTTCCAGCGGCTGGCGGCCGAGCTGGACCGGGCCACGGCCGGGCTGCCGGGGCCGGTGGTGCTGTCGGACCGGCCGTACCGGCCGGGCAGCCGGGTGCACTACCGGTACGGCGCGTTCGCGTCGCGGGCGGAGCTGGGCAACGACGGGGAGTACCGGTCCGTGCTGCGCGGGCCCGGCGGGGAGCGGGCCGAGGACGTGCGCGGGGGGTCGTACCGGGCGCCGGGGTGGGTGCGGGACCCGTTCTCCTCTCCCACCGTCGGGCGGCGCAAGGGCGGGGTGCTGTTGGCCGGGCGGTACGCGGTGACCGCCGCCGTACGGCACGGCGCGAAGGGGGGCGTGTTCCTCGGACGGGAGGCGGCCGGCGGCGCGGAGGTCGTGGTCAAGCAGGCCCGCGCGCACATCGAGGTCGACCGCGCCGGGACGGACGCCCGCGACGCGCTGCGGCACGAGGCCGCGTTGCTCGCCCGACTGGACGGGCAGGAGCTGGCGCCGCGCGCCGTCGAACTGATCGAGCAGGACGACTCCGTCTTCCTGGTGCAGGAACGAATCGCCGGACAGCCGTTGGGCGCCTGGGTCGCCGCCCGGCTGCGCCGCGACGGCAGCCCGGACGTGGACTGGGCCGAGGCCGAGCTGGTGGTGCGCGGGCTGCTCGACCTGGTCGAGCGGGTGCACGCCCAGGGGCTGGTGCTGCGCGACCTCTCCCCCGGCAATGTGATGGTCCGCCCGGACGGCGGCCTGCGGCTGGTCGACCTCGAACTCGCCGCCGAGACCGGCCAGCGGGCCGGCTCGGCCGGCACCCCCGGCTACCGGGCCCCGGAGCAGGGGCGACTGGCCCTGGCCGGCTCCTGCATCGCCGACCCGGCCGTCGACCTGTACGCGCTCGGCGGGCTGTTCTTCCTGCTCGCGACCGGGCACGACCCGCTGCTGCCGGAGGACCTGCCGGAGGTTCCGCCGCAGGCCCGTCCGGTCGCCGAGCGCCTCGGGCGCTGGCTCGCCCTCGCGGCCCGCACGGGTGCGACGGCGCGGCGGCTGGCGCCGGTGGTGCTGGGGCTGCGGGCGGAGGAACCGGGGCAGCGGTGGGGAGTGGCGAGGGCTCGGGCGGAGCTGGGCGGCGCCGCTTCGGTCGCCGTCAGTCCGCTGTGGCACGCGGCCGCCGCCCGGCAGGGCGCGGGCGCCGCCGTGCTGCGCGGCGGCGGCCCGCCACTCGACCGGCTGCCGCTCGACCGGCTGCTGTGCGACGGCCTGCGACACCTCGCTGCCACCGCGACGCCCGAACGGGCCGACCGGCTCTGGCCCGTCGTCCCCGCCGGGGAGCGGACGGACCCGTGCAACGTCCAGCACGGCGCGGCCGGCGTGCTCGCCGTCCTGGCGCGGGCCGTGACGGCTGACGGGCTGCCGGAGGACGTCCGGGCGCAGGCCGCGCGCACGGCCCGTACCGCCGCGAGCTGGATCGAGCGGCGCGTCGCGGCCGAACCGGTGGTGCTGCCCGGGTTGCACTTCGGGCGGTCGGGCACGGCGTGGGCGCTGCTGGACGCCGCCCGCGCACTCGGCGACGCCGGGTTGGCCGAGCGGGCCGCCACGCTCGCCCGGCGGGTCGCCGTCGAGTGGCCCAACCCCGACGTGTGCCACGGCGCGGCAGGCGCGGGCTTCGCCCAACTGCGCTTCGCCGCCGAGAACTTCGGCGAGGACTTCGGCGGCGAATTCGGCGGCTTCGGCGAGGACTTCCTTTCCCGGGCCGCCGGCTGCGCCCGAACCCTGCTCGCCGCCGCGCGGCAGGAGCCGTACGGGACGGTCTGGCCGGTGCCGACGGACTTCGACTCGGCGCTCGCGGGGATCACCCATCTCGGGTTCGCGCACGGGGTGGCGGGCGTGGGCGCCTTCCTCCTCGCCGTCGCCGAAGCTCTCACCGTCGATGACCTGCGCGACGGCCCTCTCACCTCCGGGGATCTCACCTCCGGGGCTCTCACCTCCGGCCCGCTCGCCGCCGACGCGCTGGCCGCCGCCGTCGACGCCGGGCGGACGCTCGCCGCGACCGTACGGTGGGGCTCCGACCGGCGGACCGCCTGGTGGCCGCAGAGCGCGGCCGACCCCGAACACATCCGGCTCTCCCACTGGTGCAGCGGCTCCTCCGGCGCGGGCAGCTTCCTGCTCCGGCTCTGGCGGGCCACCCGCGAGCCCGCCACCCTCGACCTCGCCCGCGCCGCCGGGCGGGCCGTGCTGGCCGGCCGCTGGCACAGCGGGGTGAGCGCCTGCCACGGGCTGGCCGGCGACGGCGAGTACCTGCTGGACCTCGCCGAGGCCACCGGCGATCCCGAATTCCGCACCGGCGCCGAGGAGTTGGCGCAGCTGATCGCCTCCCGAGCCGCCCTGCGCGACGGCCTGCTGACGCTCCCCGACGAGACCGGTACCGGCTGCGCCACCGCCTACGGCACCGGCACCGCGGGCCCGCTGGCCTTCCTGCTCCGGCTGCGCCACGGCGGCCCCCGACTCTGGCTCGACCCGGTCCCGCCCGCGGAACGCCGACTCCCCTCCGACACCGGCGGGGTGAGCGAGGCATGAACGTGGCCACCCGCACCACCACCCAGGCCCTGCGGCGCCTCAGCTTCACCTTCGCCGCCGACGGCAGCCACGCGGCCTGCCTCGCCGCGGCCGCCGACAGCGGCTGGTACGTGGAGAGTTGGCGACTTCCGTCGAACGGCGAACCGG
Organism: Kitasatospora sp. NPDC058190; assembly: GCF_042883685.1. NCBI lineage: Bacteria > Bacillati > Actinomycetota > Actinomycetes > Kitasatosporales > Streptomycetaceae > Kitasatospora > Kitasatospora sp. NPDC058190. The sequence continues at coordinate 4,395 of NZ_JBHVVI010000114.1, read as the reverse complement.
CCGGACCGACCGCGCTGCCACTGTCCGGCAACCGCTCGGAGAACCTGCGCTCGCAGCTGGTCGCACTGCCCGACGGCTCGGCGCTGATCTGCCGGCACGACGGCGAGCGGCACGACCTGGTCCGCCTCTCGCACGGCCCGTCCGGCCCGTCCGGCTCACCCGGCTCGCCTGGCGAAAACACCACCGTGGAACAGCAGTTGGCCGCGTTCCGAATGCCCGGGCTGCGCCTGCTGCCGCTCCCGGTGCCACCCCACGCCGGCCCGCGCACCCCGGTGGCGCTCGCGCTCGGCACGGACACCCGTCCGGCGACCACCGTCTGGCTGGTCCGGGCGGACGGCAGCGAGCCCGAGCAGCTCGCCGAAATCCCCGGCCTGCACGGCGGCGGCGCCTGGCTGGACCACGCGGGCGTGCTGCTCGCGCTGGACCGGGTGGCCGGCGGACTGGTCCGCACCGTCGTACTGGACCTGCGCAGCGGAACCACCACCCCGCTGCTGGAGGTCGGCGAGCGCAGCAACGACCGGCTGGTGCTGTTCGACCCGGACACCCGCTTCGCGATGGTGCGCAGCGACGCGCCCGGCACCGACCGGCTCGGCTGGGGCGTCCTGGGCGGCGGCGAACCGCTGCGTTTCCCGGAATGCCTGCACGTCGCGGGCATGTTCCTGCGGCCGGTCGCACTGCGGCAGGCGGCGGACGGCCCCCGGGTAGCCGTACAGATCGACCACGGCGCCGGGTCGGCGCTCGCCCTGTGGCGGCCCGGCGTCGGTCGGCTGGACCCGCTGCCGGTGCCGCCCGGGCGGCTCGGCGCGGTCGGACACTGGAGCGAGGCGGGACTGCGACTCCCTTACTCCTCGCCCGACCACCCGGCGGCACTGGCCACCCTGGACGTGGACGCACTGCTGGCGCACGGCCCGGTCCCGGCCGGTTCCAGCCCCGTGCCGCTGCCACTCCAACTCGCGCCGCTCGGTTCGGGGTTGCCCGGCCCGTGGCGGGACACCGTACTGCCCTGGCAGCCCGGCGGGCTGCGCGCCGCCCGCACCCCGCCCGCCGGCTGGCGCCTCGACGGCAGCACGCCGCCCGGCGACGGCGGCCGCTGGCAGCCCGCGCAGAGCCTCGAACTGGCGGGCCCGGCAGGACCGTTGGAGGCCGTGGTGTACGGCGGGGACGCCTGGCTGAGCAGCCCGCACCTGGTGCTGGCGCTGCACGGCGGCCCGGCGGACGCCTGGCGGCTGGAGTTCGACCCGGCGCTGCAACGGATGGCTGCCGAAGGCCTGGCGGTGGTCGCGCCCAACCAACGCGGCTCCACCGGCTACGGGGTGCCGCACGCGTTGGCCATCCGGGGCGCCTGGGGCGGACCCGACCTGGACGACGTGCTGTACCTGCTGGACGGCATCGCCGGCCAGCGCGCGGCGCTCGGCCTGGAACCGCCCGCGCTGTTCGGCGTCAGTTACGGCGCGTTCCTGGCGCTGCTGGCGGCCGCGCACGCGCCGGCCGAGCAGGTCGCCCGCTGCGCGGTGGTCGCGCCGTTCCTGTCCGGCGCCCGGCTGCTGGCCGAAGCGGCGCCCCCCGTACGGGCGTTGACCACCCGGCTGGGCGGCGGCGAGCCGATCGCCGACGCCCGCGGCCCGCGCGACGTCCTCCAGCTGGCGCACCGGCTGAGCGCGCCGCTGCTGGTGGTGCACGGCAACCGGGACGAGGTCGTACCGGTCAGCCAATCCCGCTCTCTGCGGCACGAGTTGCTGCGGATCGGCCGGGTCGAGGGGGCGGACTTCCGGTACGTCGAGGCGGCCGGATCCGGGCACGAGGTGCTCGCCGAGGAGGGCGCCGCCGTGCTGCACGAGCTGCTGGCCGCCTTCCTGCGGACCGGCCGGCCGGGCTGATCCCGACGCGGGGATGATCCCGACGCGGGGATGATCCCGACGCGGGGATGATCCCGACGCCGGGCCGACCCCGGCTTCCCACAGACTCCCGGACCCACAGCGGTCCGGGGCACCACCCCCGGTGCGGCGGATGGAGGCCGCCCGGGGGGCGACACCCGACGCCCGCAGGCAGATCGCGGCGGGCGTGAACCCAAGGGGAGGACCCGATCATGGAGAACATGGTGGACTTCGAGACCGATCTCGCGGCGCTGCAGGACCTGCCGGAGACCGAGTCCGTCGAGCTGACCGGCCACGGCAGCGGCTGCCAGTACACCTGTCTCATCCTGACCTGCCTGATCTTCACCAACAGCTGAGCCATCGGCTGACCAGGCGGTAGCCCGTGGGTGCCGTCCCCGCCTGTCCGGACAGGCGGGGACGGCACCCGTCTCCCTCGGTCCACTCCGGCCGACTTCCCCTTCCGTTGACTTCCCGATCGCCTTCCCGATTCACCGACGGGAGCCATGACTTGCCCCGCCTCCCCACCGGATGGACCCTCGCCCTGGGCATCGCCCTGCCGGTCGGGGCCGCCACCACCCTCGCGCTGCCGGCCGTGCTCGCCGGGGCCGTCGACGCCGTCCTCGGCCACCGGTCCGAGCCCGGTGCCTTCGCGCTGCTCGCCGGCACCCTGGGCGCGGCGGCCGCCGCCGACGCCACCGCCGCTGCCGCCGGACCGGCCTGCTCGGCCGAGGCCACCGCCGCCCTGCGCGGACGCCTGGTCCGCCACCTGCTCGCCCTCGGGCCGGGCGGCCGACTGCACGGCGGACCGCCTCCCGGCGACCTCGCCGCCCGGCTGCTGGGCTCGGCGGGCGACGCGGGCGGCCGGCTGCCCGCCGCCCTCGGCGCCGCCACGGCGCTGCTCACCTCGGTGGGCGCGATCCTCGGGCTCGCGGTGCTGTCGCCGTGGCTGGCACTGGCCTTCTTCTCGGGCGTGGTGCCCGGTGTGCTGCTGATCCGGCTCTTCCTACGCCAGGCCCGGCCGGTCTTCGCCCGCTACCAGGAAGTCCAGGCCGAGATCGCCGCCCGGCTCGGCGGCGCCCTCGCCGGACTGCGCAGCATTCACGCCGCACGTGCCGAACAGCGCGAGTCCGCACGGGTGTTGGCGCCACTGCCGGAACTCTCCGCGGCCGGACACGCGCTCTGGGCGGCGCAGCGGCGCACCGCCTGGCAGGCGACCGCGCTGATCGCCCTGGTCGAGGTCGCGGTGCTCACCACCGCCGGCGCTCTGCTCGCGGACGGCGCCCTCGCCCCGGGCGCGCTCGCCGCGGCGGCGGGCTGGGCGGCGCTGGGCGCGGGACTGTTCGAGCAGGTCGAGGCGCTCGTCGGGGTCGCGCACGCGCGCGCCGGACAGGCCCGGGTGGACGACCTGCTGGCCCTCGCGCCCGCGCCGATCGGTACGGCGGCGCTCCCGGCGGGCGGGCCCGGGGAGGTCTCGCTCCGGGGCGTGGTGGTGCGCGACGGCGACCGGGTGCTGCTCGGGCCGCTCGACCTCACCGTCCCCGGTGGCCGTACGGTCGCCCTGGTAGGACGCTCCGGCTCCGGCAAGTCGCTGCTGGCCGCCCTGCCCGGACGGCTGCGCGACCCGGACGAGGGCACCGTACTGATCGACGGCGTCCCGGTGGGCGCCCTGTCGGCGGCCGAGCTGCGGCAGGCGGTCGGCTACGCCTTCGCCCGTCCGTCACTGGTCGGCCGTACCGTCCGCGACGCGCTGGGCGGGGCCGGCCCGGCCGAGGCGGCGTCCGCCCGGGCGGAGGGCTTCCTGCAACGACTTCCCCAGGGGTGGGACACCCCGCTGGACGACCTCCACCTCTCCGGTGGCGAACTGCAACGCCTCGGCCTCGCCCGCCTCCTGGCCCGCCCCACCCGGGTCGTCATCCTCGACGACGCCACCTCCGGCCTGGACCTCGCCACCGAATACCAGGTCACCCAGGCCCTCGACCGCGCCACCCACGGCCGCACCCGCCTCGTCATCGCCCACCGCGCCACCGTCGCCGCCCGCGCCGACCTCGTCGCCTGGCTCGACGCCGGCCACCTCCGCGCCCTGGCCCCCCACACCACCCTCCTCCCCCACCCCGACTACCGCGCGGCCCTGTCCGACACGGCCCTGAGCGCCGCCACGGCCTGACCCGGGGCCGCCGCTGCCGAGGCCGCACAGGAAGTCGGCTCCACCGACTTCCCACGCGATCCGGCCCGAGCGGAGAGGCGCCCCGGACCGCACGCACACCCACCTGCACGGGAAGTCGGCCAGATCGACCTCTCGTGCGACCCGAACAACCCGACCACACGGAAAGCCGGCAGAACCGACCGCCCATGCAACCCACCACAGCAGACCGAGTGAGCTCCCACGCGGAAGGTCGACACGGCCGACTCCGCACTCCACAGAGCCCTGCCTCCGCGCGCTCCCCAGCCGCGCGCGCCCGCGGGCCAAGTGCGGGCGGCGCACTTCGACCGCGGGCGGCGCGCCATGATGCACAGGCTGGGG